>CAYVIR010000024.1:0-3372 GCA_964451645.1 uncultured Candidatus Saccharibacteria bacterium
ATCTTATACAGTTTTACATAACCACTAGTTTCTTCTTTAAATCTACTTATTAATACCTCCAGAACCTTTTCCGTAGCCTTTTCATTGAAGAAGACTTTTGAAAGTTTATTCGTGGCCATCCTTTTATCATACTTTTTAGCAATACCTATGACCTTGTCTACCATAGGAGCTACTACTTTTGCTTTCCCCGCCGTAGTCTCTATATGTTCATATAAGATAAGATCGGTAAGTAGAGCCCTCTTGAGTGCTCTAGTATGCGAAGTCTTCCCAGTTAATTTTTTTACCTTAACTTTATTATTCATTAATTTATATTATTTCGAAAATAAGTCCTTTTTCAGCCATTATTTCTTCAAGTTCGGTCATAGACTTTTTCCCCATCCCTTTGAAGTTTGCCACTTCATCTCGAGGAAGGCTAACTAATGATCTGAGATCACTTATACCCGAATTAAGCAACGCATTTGTGAGCCTAGTAGAAAGATTTAGTTGACTCACAAGAATTTTATCTTCATCAAAAGATAACTCCTTCTCCTGCTTAGTAATCTGTTCTTCTGCTAGAATGGGATCGCCACCAAACTGAGCAAGAAGTCTATTTGCCATCTCATCATATATTTCTCCAGCTTTCAATAGTGCCTCTGAAGGGGTAACCGTTCCATTTGTGAATATTTCAATATTAATTTGGTCAAGGTTGGTAAATTCTCCCAATCTTGCCTTAGAAATATTTACATCAACTCTTTTGATAGGACTGAATGTAGAGTCCACAGGAATACTACCTATTTCTTTCCTTTTCTCCTCGTCTGCATATGTATACCCTATACCACTTTCCACCGTAACCTCAAGATTAAGGTCCACTGCACCCGTGAGAGTTGTAATCTCTAAGTCTTTATTTATAATTTCCACCTCGCTTGGCGCATTAAAATCATTTGCTGTAACAAGAGTAACGGCATCCTTTTTGCCTTTGACACTAAGCTTAAGAGTCATGGGTTCTTCTGTATATTTCCTCACAGCCAGATTTTTCAATCTGAGAAGAAGAACTATAACATCATCTTGCATTTTCTCCATGCTAGTATACTCATGTTTTACCCCATCAATTTTTACAGAAGTAACGGCAACGCCCGGAACTGATGATAGCAAAATTCTGCGGAGAGTATTCCCTAAAGTATTTCCATATCCACTTGGAAGTGGCCCTATTTCTATCAAGCCGTACTCATTTTCCTCTTTAACAATTTTAACTTTAAACTTATCAAGTGCAATCATTTTATTAAGGTTTAATTTAAAATAAATACTTTTACCTTGAGTAGAATTCGATGATTTGCTGCTCTTCAATCGCCTGATCAATCATATCGCGAGAGGGTATACTCTGAACTTTCCCATTTTTAAGCCACTCTGGAACTTTGATACTCTTTAACTCTGCCTGCATTACTTTTATATGATCCTGTTTTAAGAAGTTTTCATTCATAGTAACTTCGTCCCCTACAGAAAGCGTATATGAAGGAACTGTTACTTTTTTGCCATTCACACAGATATGTCCATGTGTGACGTATTGGCGGGCTTGATTTCTCGTTCTCGCTAATTTTTGTTTGTACACAACATTGTCAAGTCGAAGCTCTAGTAGTTGCAACATCCTCGTCCCGGTATTTCCTGTTGCCTTGCTGGCTGTTTGATAAATCTTTTTAAATTGTTTCTCCATCAAGCCATATATTCTCTTTACTTTTTGTTTTTCCCTAAACTGCATTGCATAATTTGAAGGTCTTCCCTTTGGGTTAATACTCGTGCCCGGTGGATTAGGCCTTTTTCTCCATGTTTGACTTCCGTAAACATCAAAATTTTCCCTTCTACTTATTTTCCATTTAGGTCCTGTATACCTGGCCATGATTTCTAGTAATATTTTCTAAATTAAGACCCTCTAGGTTTCTTCCTTGGGGTAGTTCCCCCATGAGGAATAGGGGTATGATCTGATAACGAAGTTAATCTAAGACCACCTGTCCTAAGCCCTTTAACGGCAGCCTGCCTACCCATTCCTGTTCCCTTCACTATGACAGTCCCTTGTTTTATGCCATATTTCTGTGCCTTCATAACGGCGTCTTCAGCAGCTTTTGTAGCTGCGAAAGCTGTACTCTTTTTCGACCCTTTAAATCCTACTGCTCCAGGTGAACTCCACGATAGAATATTCCCTTCAGGATCAGCAATACTTATCATCGTATTGTTATAGCTTGAAGTTACAAAAACTTTTACCCTTTGGACAATTTGTTTCTTTTTCTTCTTGTTCTTGAATTTTTTGCTAGTAGCACTTACCGCAGAAACCTTTTCCTTTTTTTGTTGTTTTTCTTTCTTTGCCAATAAATTTTAAATTGAAAATTAATTTTAATTAATTCCTATGTTTTCTCAAGTTTCCTCTTAAGTCCTCCTACGGCTATATTTTTGCCCTTTCTGGTAACTGCATTCGATCTAGTATTCTGTCCACGGACCGGAAGTCCTAACTTATGCCTATTACCTCGATAACTTTTTATATCCTTTAATCTCTTTATATTTCTAAATTCTATCTGTCTAAGATCACCTTCTAATGGCCTATCTGTCAAGGCATTGCTTATTCTTTTAATCTCCTGATCATTTAGATCTTTTACTCTTTTATTTGGATCGACATTGGTCTGCGCAAGAATCTTCTGAGCAGACGTATGTCCAATGCCATATATATAAGGGAGTGCAAATTCAATTTTCTTATTTAAAGGCAAATTTATACCTGCTATTCTAGCCATAACTAATTATTTAACTTTGTCTTTGTTTATGTCGTGAATTGCGTTTGCAATAAATATAAACTATTTTCTTCCCATCAGCTTTTGAACGTTTTACAACATAACAGAACTCACAACGTTTTTTTACTGATGCTTTTACTTTCATTAGTATCTATATGTAATTCTACCTTTTGTTAAATCGTAGGGAGTCATCTCTAATTCTACCTGGTCTCCTTTCTGCAGTTTTATATAATTCATCCTCATTCTTCCCGAAATATGAGCCAATACCACATGCTTATCACCCTTTAGATCAATTTCAATTTTAAATTTTGTCCCCGGCAATGTCTCTATAACTACACCTCTGACTTTAAATATTTGATCTTTTTCTCCAGACATTTTTGGGTATCAGTACTATTACAAAATAAAAAAGTGCGGCCAAAAGGCCACATCCCAGTGACAGTGCAATTTGCAAAACGTTTTCACTGTAATCCTTTTCAGATCAGCTTAATCACACATAGGCATAAGCGATATAGGATTATAACAAATAGGAGTGTCGTAGACAACACTTATATGGTTAATATTTTCGAAGATCTCTTTCCTATTGCTATGGTATGTTCAAAAATTGCCGATCTCTTACCATCGG
>CAYVIR010000024.1:3382-9611 GCA_964451645.1 uncultured Candidatus Saccharibacteria bacterium
CTAGTAGTCCATCCATCATCATCAAAAATTATCTCTGATTCTCCTTCATTAATCATTGGCTCTATAGCGATTGTCATATTCTCTTTCAATCTTTCTCCCTTACCTTTACTACCAAAACATGGTATATACGGCTCTTCATGCAAGTTTTTTCCTATTCCATGCCCGGTCATTTCTGTTATAACATTAAAGCCGGCTAATAATGCTATACTCTCAATCGTATGCCCAATGTCCCCAATTGTAGCACCCTCTACTGCAATCTCAATACTTTTACTCAATGCAAGCTGTGTGGTGGCTAGTAGCCTTTTTGCCTCATTGTCTATATCTCCTATCGCCACAGTTGTAGCTGTATCAGTGTAATATCCTTTGTAGATTATCCCTATGTCTAAACTCAGGATCCCCCCTTCTTCTAATACTTCATCTCTAGAAGGAATACCATGGACTGCCACATCATCAACACCTGTACATATATTTGCGATATAGCCACGATAGCCTTTGAAAGCTGGAATTACTTTATATTTTTTGCAAAGATCACCTGCTAGAATATCTAACTCCATTGTAGATATACCAACTTCCACATGTTCCACAAGTTGCCCCACGATATCCGCTAAAATACTTCCCCCTGCATCCATTAACTCAATCTCCTTTTTGGTTTTAATTCTTACGGCCACAATTATTTATACTGTTCATAACTTCTGGTTACTGTTAGAGATTTCATCTGCCTCACAGTATCTAAAATTACACCAACGACAATAAGGATACTAGTACCACCTATCCCTGAAAGAATTGCAAGATTCGCACCTTCGGGAGTTAGCCTTACTAAATTGGGAATTATAGCTATGAAAGCTAAAAATAGACTCCCAACCACTGTGAGACGAATTAATACACTGGTAATATACTTCTGAGTAATTTTCCCAGGTCGTAAACCGGGAATAAACCCTCCACTTTTCTTAAGGTTGTCGGCAGTGTCGGCAGGTTTATACGTTACAAATGTATAGAAGAAAGAAAATAATACAATTAATATGAAAAAAGTAATCAAGTAATATACACTATCCTTCAGGAAGCCTTCATTTGTAAGAAAGTTCGACTGTGTTCCAAGGAAAGAGTTATTGATTGCTTCTCCGACTTTGTAAAGCATAGATCCTTCAGAAGTAGCGGATATGATTATCTGAGCTAATATTTGTGGAAAAGAAAGAAGTGCGGAGGCGAAGATTACTGGCATTACTCCAGCCTGATTCAACTTAAGAGGGAGATACGTAGACTGAACACCGGTAGTTCTAAACCTTCTAGCATACTGAATAGTTAGCTTCCTTACAGCTTCGTTTATATAAACTATGCTTAGTATCAAAAAATAAAATCCGATAATAAAGAAGTAGATTAATCTAAAATTGTTATTCAACAGTACGTTAAAATTGCCATTCAAAAGCAAATCCCAGTCTCCTGAAAAAAATGCAAAATCCCTAGCAACAAGGTTAGGAACTACCGTTAATATACTAATTGTAATGATTATAGATATTCCATTGCCAAGTCCTTTCTCGGTAATTAATTCCCCAAGCCACATCAATACCATACTCCCTGCAGTCAAAGAAATAACCATAGTCACAATGTCAAAAGTGGTGACGTTGTCTAATAATCCTGCTAACTGCGGCACGCTTGCTGTTACACTTTTTAACACAGTATATATAACTACAGCTTGGACAACCGTAAGAGGGACCGCCAAGATTCGGGTGTATTGATTCAAGACTGCTCTTCCCCTTTCTCCTTCCTTTGAAAGCTCTTCCAACTTTGGAATTATTGAGGTAAAGAGTTGAATTACGATAGAAGCATTAATGTAAGCTCCTAGACCAATTGCGACAACTGAGGGGTTATCCAACCTTCCTCCAGTCATAATAGAGAAAAAGTTAGTTAGAGGATTATTACCAAAGGCTTCAGCAAAGAGTTTTGTATCTATTCCGGGAAGAGGGACTGCAGCTAGAATTCTATATACAATGATTAGTCCAACGGTTATGAGCAACTTCTTCTTAATTTCTTTCGATTTCAATGCTTCTCTCAGAGTAGTTTGGTCTTTTAAACCAAAGGAAGAAGGCTTAAGTTTACCTTGAAGTTTTGAAGTTATCTTTCTTGTATTGAATCGGGGGAGCTTAACACGTGGTCTTGGTAATTTCATGTTATTTAACTATATGTGGATTAGAGAATTTTCCCACCATTCTTCTCAACTTTTTCCGCAGCAGCTTTAGAGATCAGGAGATTGTCAATTATTATTTTCTTTGTTAGATCTCCATTCCCAAGAATTTTGACAGTTTTATTTTTGCTTTGTTTTAATAATCCCTCTTTTTCGAGTAACTTCATATTAACCTTTGTATTATCGCTAAAAATATTCAGTTCACTAATGTTTAAAATTTGTAATTCATTTTTTTTCTGGAAATAAGCACGTGAAAATCCTTTAAGTTTTGGAATTCTTCGAGATAAAGGCATTTGTCCTCCTTCGAAACCCTTTCTAGGTCTTTTGTACCCAGTCCTTGATTTAGCTCCTTTACTACCTCTGCCGGACGTATGCCCTCCCTTACCAGAGCCATAGCCTCTCCCTACTCTTTTGGAATTCTTTACGGTTTTTCTTAGAAAGTCATTAATCATTGTTTCATCGACTGTAGGGCTTCTATCGTTGCGTACACATTTGTAATAGGGTTAGAAGCTCCAATAATTTTTGTTAAAATATCTTTTATTCCCACTAGCTCGAGAACCGATCTTAGAGACGCACCTGCAATAACCCCTGTCCCAGGAGCCGCAGGCTTCATAAAGATCTTTACTGCTCCTTTTTTGTGCAAAATCTCATGTGGAATGGTGGTATTGTTTAGTTGAATTTTAACCATTTTTTTCTTTGCTTTATTATACGCTTTCATTTCTGCACTCTTGACATCAGCCCCTTTTCCTATTGCTGCTCCCACACTCCCCTTCCTATCTCCTACAACCACAAGTACACTCAGGCTCATTCTCTTCCCACCTTTATATGTATGGGAAACCCTTCTTATTTTGACTATACGTTTCTCAATATCCTCCGCATTGTGTCTCTTCCCTTGTTTATTTTTATTTGATGAAAAGCTTTTCCTCTCAAATCGCGAAGACTTTTTAGTGAAAGGAGTCGGTGTCTGAATAGCTTTTGGAACTACACTTCCATTCTCTTTTATTGTAGTTTCATTATTTGCCTGAGCCATTTAAATAATAAGTGTTAAAAATTAAGACCTTCTGCTCTCGCTCCTTCTGCAAGTTCTTTAATTCTACCATGAAATTTGTATCCCCTTCGATCGAAAACAACATTCACTATTTTTTTATTCTTAGCCTCTTTCGCTATTTCTTCTCCTACCTTCCTAGCCCGTTGTGTCTTATTCCCTTTTGTAAGCTTAATATCTGTCATTGCCGTTATTGTCTCTCCTGAATGATCATTAATCAGCTGTGCATAAATATGATTATTTGATCTATATACTGAGAGTCTCGGTCTAAGAGGAGTCCCTACAACTTTGCTTCTAATTTTTTTTATTCTTTTGTTCCTTCTTAGTACTTTCTTATACATATTTTCTAATATAATTTTTAAGCCGCGCCCGTTTTTCCTGATTTACGCTTCACTTGTTCACCTAAATATCGGATACCTTTACCCTTATATGGTTCTGGCTTTCTTAATTCTCTGATTTCAGCTGCAGTCTGTCCTACTAACTGTTTATCAAAGCCACTCACAACGATAAGGTTTTGATCTTCAACTTTAAGGTCGATACCTTTCCTTGCTTGATAGTTTACTGGGTGCGAAAATCCAAGCTTAAGTTCTATTTTATCTGAGCCTTTAGATTCTCCTCTATAACCTGTTCCGTGTATTTCTAATCTTTTCTCAAAACCCTCTGTTACTCCCTGTATCATATTGTTAATTAGAGATCTATATAGTCCATGGTAAGACTTGGACATTTTGGATTCTGATTTTGAAGCAACTAAAATCTCATCATTCTCAATAGAGATCTTTACGCCTTTCCTTATAGATAATTCAAGTAACCCCTTAGGACCCTCAACCTTTATCAAAAGGTAGTGATAGTCTCCACCATCTTCAACTGAGACTTTTACTATTGAACTATTAAATTTTATTGGTAATTGACCTACTTTCGACATTTTTACCAAATTTCACATAAATATTCGCCGCCAACTTTACTTTTTTTAGCATCATCGCCGGCAAGTATTCCTTTAGGTGTGGAGAAAATCGCTATACCTTTCCCGCTTAAAACCTTCGGAATATCTTTATAATTTAAATACTTCCTAAGACCTGGCTTTGAGACTCTCTTCATATGAGTCATAACCGGTTCACTTCCTATATATTTAAGTTTTATTGTTAAAGCTTGTTGTGGCTTACTTTTATCATTACTAACCTCAAAATCAAGAATATAATTTCTATCCTTCAAGATGTTTGACATAGATACCAAAAGATTCGTAGATGGAACTACTACTTCTTCTTGTTTTCTTGCCTGAGCATTTCTCAGTCTTGTTAAAAAATCACCAATTGTATCGTTGACCATTATTGAATAATAATATTTACCAAGAAGATCTTTTTAAGCCAGGAATATCTCCTTTGTGTGCCAATCTCCTTAAACAAAGACGACATAATTTAAAATATCTATTGTATGCTCTCGATCTCCCACATATTTCACACCTATTGAAAACTCTCGTTGCATATTTCGATTTCAATTTTAAATTTTTAGATTTTGCTTCTTGTGCAGATGTTGACATATCAATATATTAATTGTTTTTTTGAAACGGCATACCAAGCAAGGTGAGAAGTCTTCTCGCTTGATGATCACTTTTTGCATTGGTACAGATTATAACCTGTAGGCCCCTCAATTTGCTAACTTTTGTGGCATCAACTTCAGGAAAAACTGTCTGCTCTTTTATCCCTAAAGCATAATTGCCATTCCCATCAAAAGCATTTGAAGGAATCCCTCTAAAGTCTTTCACTCGTGGCAATGTAAGAGATATTAATCTATCCAAAAAGAACCACATCATGTCCTTTCGTAGGGTGACCTTCACTCCTATATCCATCCCTTCTCTAATTTTAAAGTTAGATATAGCTTTTTTGGTTTTGGTTATAATGGGTTTTTGCCCTGAGATTAAGGCTATATCACGAACCATTTCTTCGATAGCCGTATTATCTGTTTTTGCTTCACCAAGCCCAGAATTAATAATAATCTTAGTAACAGTAGGAATAGCCATAAGATTCTTTATCCCTAGCTCTTCTTGTAAGACTTTCTTAATCTCATTTTCGTATTTTATTTTAAGTCGTGATTTTGCGTTTGTCATATTTTAAATCTTAGAATTCGATTTTCTTGCTATTCTTATTTTTTTATTCCCTTCTACTTTGAAACCTACTCTTGTCGTTTTTCCCGTTTTGGGATCCACAATCATAACTTTACCTATAGAGATTGGTGCTTCAAACTCCTCTATCCCTTTTGGTTTATCGTTCTGATTGGCCTTTTTATTCTTATTGTGTCTTTTAGTGATGTTTATACCTTCCACAACCACTTTCAACTTCTTAGGAATGATAAACTTGACTAGACCTTCTTTCCCTCGGTCCTTGCCAGATAAAATTTTTACTTTTTCACCTTTTATAATTTTCATTACAGTACCTCCTGAGCTAAACTAACAATTTTATTAAAGCCCTTTTCCTTTAGCTCTCTTGCTACAGGGCCGAATATGCGTGTTGCCTTTGGTTCTTTTTTGGCCTTGTCTATAATTACGGCAGCATTATCATCAAATCTGATATACGATCCATCTTTCCTTCTCACCTCTTTTGTAGTTCTTACAACAACTGCATCCACCACATCCCCCGCTGAATAATTGCTATTTGGCAGGGCTCTCTTCACAGATGCCTTAATTATTTCCCCTACAGTGGCAAATTTCTGGAAACTATTTCCCTTTCCTCTTCCCAATACCCTAATTACCATAATCTCTTTGGCACCACTATTATCACTTACTTTTAGTCTCGATAAATTTTGAACCATTATTTTATTTTCTCTAGAAGATAGAACTTTTTATTCTTGCTTATAGGCTTTCCCTCCTGAATCCATACAATCTGGCCTTTCTCCAATTCTTTCTTTTCTGAATGTACAAGGTAATTCTTATGTTTTTTTATAATCTTCTTATATAAAGGATGAGAGTATTTTGTTTCAACCCGAACTTTTATTTTTTTATCATCAATAACATT
>CAYVIR010000025.1:0-2358 GCA_964451645.1 uncultured Candidatus Saccharibacteria bacterium
GGTTATTGAGGACTATTAGACTAAAATAACAATTTGAGAAATAGTAGAACGAGAGGTATAATGACGAGTAATAAAATCATGGATTAGCTGGGCGCTTATCCTCTGGTCAAGCCAGAGGACTACGGCAGTTATATTATGAATAGGGCGCTTAGCTCAGCTGGTTAGAGCGACTCGTTTACACCGAGTAGGTCGGGGGTTCGACTCCCTCAGCGCCCATATAGCAGTATATTCCCCTTTTTCTCAATTAGTTTATATTCTGGCGTGGATTCAAAGTCATAGTAGCCGGAGTATTCTTTCGTATCGATAACTATATATTCCGGTTTGTGAATCTGAGGGAGCCATGGTGGATCGAATAAGTAGATATTTTCATATTTGGCTAAGTGGGCCCCTAAATTATTTGAAACGTATAAAGTAGCTTCTTTCGGAATATTTTGAGTTATTTCTATCAACGCTTTTCTATCCTCTCGCCTATTCTCTATAAATATGTGGGACCATAAGGGATGTTTATGAATAATTAATACATTGACAAGGACGGCAACAAAAATTAATCCTATATAGGTAGAAGATTTTGACAGATATCTCTTATTTAGCTGTTCTTGAGAGATCTTTTTAAGAGCAAATATTAATGAATAGAAAATTGCGACTGTAGTTAGGACGTCATATTGCGCATTCGTCGATACCTGTGCAGAAGAATTCGATAGAAAGTTTATAAAAAAGGCAGGCAATACTAGAAATAGGACTTCAGGGAACACTAAAATTAAAGGTGGAACTACACTAAACAATTTAAAAAAATATACTATCTTTTCTCTCGAGATTATTTCCCTCATCAGAAGTGTTGGCCTATGTATTATCTCCTTATATAGCATTAATGGTTCAGTACCTAAATAAGAATATCTTTCCAAGGAGTCGGACGGCATTCCATTACGAAAATAAGGAATTAAAAAGAAGATGGAAAATAATGAGTATAAAGCACCATAAATAAAAAGAAATATTCCAAACTTTTGCTTGCGAATAACAAAAAAATACATACCTATCATGCTCACTAAAACTCCTACCTCTTCCTTAGCCAACATGGCCGTGACCAGAAGTAAAGTACCTATCCACATCTGCTTTTTCTCAAGAAAATAAAGTCCAACGCAAAGAAAAGGAAAAGCGAGGGCAATTTCATGAAAGTCAAAAAGCAACATCCCGGCTAGTGGCCGATAAAGAACCAGAATGGCCAAGAACAGTATTCGTAGTTTGCTACTTGCCAGATGAACTTGACTAATCCTATACAACGCCCATACTGCTAAAGTAGCAGACCCAGACTGGATAATAAATAGCGTCAATGAACATGGAAAAAGCCTATAAATCAAGGCCACTAATAGCAATAATGGAGAGAAATGGTCGCCAAGAAAGTTATCAACTTCAGGACTGGATTCAAACCATCTTCCCTCGGAAGTATTCCAGATTACTTGTTCCTGGAGACCAAAATCAAAAAGAGCGGTTCTTAGATTTAGATGATTCCAAAAAGGAATCAGAAAATAACCAACAAAAAAAAATGATAATAATACATGTACGCAAATTCGCTCTACCTTATTTTTTCCCTTCAAAACAGTATTATTAAACAATGTAAATATACAATTCATAACAACTATTTTCAAAGCATAATAATTGAGAAATAATTACAATCATTTGGAGCTGTCAATATATCTCAGTGCTTTTCGCCTCGCAATATATCCGTGATATAATCTCTTTAGTTTATTGATATATGGTTCTTAAAAACCATATGCATGGACTGACGGTAGAAAAGCACTACTAGCAATCCATTGAGGCCACACTTCGCAAGTCTTATAAAAAGACTTACAAAGAGTGTGAGTATTTGTTCAAGTATCCTAGTAGAAGATTTCTTAACGGATACTATGAACAATACTACACTGACGTTCCTACGCTCTATAGGAGGAACTTTAGAATGGTTTAAATATTTAAAGTAAGAATAAGTATTAATGGCTATAGAATTAGTCGAGACGACAAAAGAGTATGTACAACAATTATATCAATATCTTTTCACCTCGGCCCCGGGGAGTTTAGTTGATCTTTCTCCTTATAGCCAATCCCCTTTGTATTTCAGCCTGTCTTCCACAGGAGATCTAACACAACTATTTACTGGTCACGGTGCAGCTTTTGTTTCTCGTCTCAACCCTTGGCATCGACTTGAGCTTAATTTAAATAATACTGATGATGGGGAGGATAAAAGGCACTCATTTTTTTTTGCTTCGAGTTTTGTTCGCGAAGTAATGGATTATTATTGGGGCGTGGGAAAAGATGTTAATGGTTTTGATTGCATCTGGGAGCCTGGAACAACCAATTATAGAACAT
>CAYVIR010000025.1:2368-9307 GCA_964451645.1 uncultured Candidatus Saccharibacteria bacterium
GGACTTATTAATTCGGGTTATGATGCTCATACAGCAACTATCAATACATGGACGGGCAGACTGGCCTCCACATATTCTTTTTCTCCCCAACAGTATCCACGGAATGAGTATATCGATGGGCAATGGGTTCTAACTGCCAAGTTTGGCTATGGAGTTGGTAGATAAGCAGCTGAATCTATTTGTAACCTGAGTTACTAATATTTCTAATATTCCAGATGTATAAGAAGAAGTCTGATTATCGTGGAGCCTAATGATGGAGTACAAGAATTTTTCTCGCTGTGGAAATATCCTTTTTAATTATTTCCAGCATCTCTTTTAAACCTGAAAATTTGATTGTGGGTCTAATGAATTCGATAAGTTCCACTTCTAGTTTTTTGTTATACAGATCTCCGTCGTATTCGAATATATGCACTTCAAATTGCGGGATAAAATCATTAAAGACGGCACGGGGCCCATAATGAGCAACTCCTTTATAAGTTTTCTCGTTTACCCTTACCAAAACCGCATATACACCCTGATTTATTTGCGAAAAGTCATCATTGGACTGTATGTTAGCAGTGGGAATCCCAATTTTCCTGCCTTCTCCACTTCCCTTTACAACCACACCTTCAATTTTTATCGGGTGCACTTTGTTCATTATCAAAACTGATAGCCAAAATACTCAAAAGCAAAATTATTATTCCAAAAATATTGGATAATTCCATGGTATCCGGTTCTCCATATGGATTTAAATATGATACCGCAATCAAGATGCTCGTTATTGGGAATGTCAACTCAGCAAAAGTGGCAACTTTCGCCTGCGTATTCTTAAGGCCGTGATAGTAAATCAAAACAGCACCTGCTCCGGTGGTTAATCCAATTAGGATAAACCTCCAAAGTTCATAAATCTTTAGATCGAGGGGATTATATTCCTGGCCAATTATCATCATTACAATAAAACTGATTGGGATAGCAAGCAGAAATCTAAGACTAGTAGCCTCAGGAAAGGATAATTTCTTTAATAAATACTTGCTCATAATCGTTCCTAAACCCCAACAAAAAGCAGCGCCAATAGAAAGTAAGAAGATCAACTCCTTCCCAGCGAGCTGAAGTTTCACTCCATCAGAGCCGAAACTAATCAAATAACTACCGATAAGTGCTAACGGCACCAATGAAAGAAATCTAAATGTTAGTTTCTCATCTAAAAGAAGCCTAGAGAAAAGAATAACAAATAAAGGTTGCAATTTTTGTAGCAATATTGGAGTAGAAAAGTCATAAACAGCAAAACTACTTTGTAGGGCCTGGGTAAACATCAAAGTACCTCCCACGCTACTCGTGAGACTTAGTAATAGTGCAACTAACCACTCTTTTAAGTTTAGAGTTCTCAGTTTTCTAATAGATCTAAAGAACAAAGGGCTTAAAATCAAAAATCCTACAATATGCTCAACCATTACAATGCCACCAGCAGAGATCGTTTTTGAGAGCTCAGTTCTCAAAAGTGCATCTAGTGCCCATAGAACACCGGCCATCATTATGAAAAAAGGCGCAACTCTTTGAGATCTAAAAAGTGAAGAAAAAGCCATGTATTTCTAAAATAAAGTCTTTAAGATATTGCCTGATTTTAATTGATTTTTCTAATATCTACAAGGCACCTGCAAGCCGAGAAGCACTAGCAAACTCAAACTGTCGATTTTAAACAAAGTATATGTGCAATATTAACCTTGAAACGAAACAAAAAAGCATATAGTAGTACCGCCGGACCTTTTCTGTTTTATCTCCACTTCTAGACTTTCTCATCATATCGACGTCAAGTAATTTTTCTATTGTAGAGCATCTTTAGCACTTGACCTGCTCCTTTGCTAAATGATATATTTGGATACATATTTTGGATCCAATGACACCAAGACAAATAAAGCTTTTACATGCAATCATAGACGATTTTATCAACAGTGCGACTGCAGTGGGGTCTCTTACACTTGCTCATCGGTATGACCTTGGTGTTAGCCCGGCCACAATTAGAAATGAGATGTCCGATCTTGTAGAGCTGGGATATCTCGAGAAGCCACATACCTCATCAGGTAGAATCCCCACAAATATGGCATATAGGTTTTTCATTGAAGAAATAATGCATGAACTTGATGAGATTGAAACGAAAATTACAGCAAACATATATGAGGAACTTTACCAAAACCGATTTGATTTTGATAACTTGATCTATCAGACACTAAGATATTTGACAAATCTGGCACAAAATACGGCCTTTATTCTTCTTGAAAATAGAGTCTATTATGCCGGTTTATCTTATTTAGCGGACAATCCCGAATTCTTTCATCACAAAGACATTTCTCTTATCCTAGGCATCTTGGAAAACAGGCACCTATTGAAGAAAATACTCTTATCTTCAAGAAGTCAGAAATCTGTCAAAATTTTGATTGGGGAAGACACTCAGATTAAAGGATTAGAGAAGTGTACGTTTGTTTTCTCAAATATTCGTATGCATGGCGATAGAAATGGATACCTTTGCGTATTTGGTCCTACTCGGATGAACTACCCAAAGGTAATTCCTCTTCTCGACTTCTTTTCACATACTTTAAATAAAGTTATTTCAGGCTGGTAATCATGGATGAATTTAACAAGTTAATTAAAACAATTGAAGATAGTGCTAAATTGGCATTGATCTCCGTGGACAAAGATTACATTTCTAAATATTCTTTAGGTCTTGATTACGTCATCGCAGGACTCTCAACTGATTATTTTAAAAAGGTCAAATCCACCCTGACAGTTTTTACCGAGAAGATTGAAGATTTTGAGCTTGTAGATAGCTCAGAATTATATTTATTGAAAAAGCCTTTATATATAACTTCCGATCAAAAATTAAATAAAATCTTTATTGTATTTGACGATAAGACTGAATTGTATATTCAGAAAATAGGGCTAGTTTCGAATGCGGTATTAGACATGCAGCTGGAATTGCAAAAAAACAAGCAACATGTTTCAAAAATAGAAAAGAGAGGAATATATAAATTATTTACTTGGGAAACTGATCAATTAAAGCTTGATATTATAAATAAAACTATTGCAGAAGATAGGGAACTAGAGGTATTAAGGGATCTCTACCTTACCGAGATGAATGCGAAGATTCGGGTAATGGCTGATTTTCAAAACTATAGGAAGCGAATTGAGTCTCAACAGAGGGAATATACAACAATAGCAAACAAAGTACTTATAAATCATGTTATCGAAGTCATTGATGACTCTTATAGAGCAAATAACGATGCACCCCATAAAGGGCTTGAGTTATTGATTGAAAAATTAAAAAGTCTTTTAGCAGAACAAGGTTTAGAAGAAATCAAGATTGATAAGGGGGATAAATTTAATCCTGAAATTATGGAAGCGCTTGCTAATGTCCCAGGAGAGAAAGACCAGGAACCGGGGACTGTTATACATGTAGATCAACGTGGATATAAATATCTTTCGTCTAATATAATTCATAGACCAGCGAAAGTAATAATTGCAAAATAATATAAAATTTAATTATTAATAAATAACAATGAGTAAAATAATTGGAATTGACTTAGGAACAACCAACTCATGCGTTGCATTCGCAAGTGGAGGAGATCCGGAAGTTATAACAAATAAAGAAGGAGGGAGGACGACCCCTTCAGTTATTGCTTTGAATAGTGATAACTCTGATGTATTGGTTGGAATTACCGCCAAGAATCAGATGGTCACCAATCCTGAACAGACTTTTTATTCAATAAAAAGGCTAATTGGAAGGAAATGGGAAGATCTAGAAGTACAGCGGGATGTAAAACTACTTCCCTTTGAAATCCGAAAGAGTTCCAAAGGAGGTGTGGAAATAAAATTCGGAGACAAATATTTGCCACCGGAGGCTATCAGTGCAAAAGTCTTATCTAAGATCAAGGCAGATGCAGAAGCCTATCTGGGGGAAGAAGTGAAAGAGGCCGTTATTACCGTACCTGCATATTTTGATGACTCGCAAAGACAGGCTACAAAGAATGCTGGGAAAATTGCCGGGTTGGACGTAAAAAGAATCATAAATGAGCCTACCGCTGCGGCCCTAGCATATGGCCTAGATAAAAAAGGAGAAAAGACTATTGCGGTATACGATCTTGGGGGTGGTACCTTCGATATCTCAATACTAGACATAGGTGATGGCGTTTTTGAAGTAAAGTCTACAAACGGAGATACACATCTTGGCGGAGACGATTTTGATCAGAAAATAATTGATTGGTTAGTCAATACATTTAAAACTGAACAAGGGATAGATTTAACAGATGATCCGGCAGCACTTCAGAGACTAAAAGAAGCTGCCGAGAAAGCAAAAATTACACTCTCTTCAGCCGAGAAGACGGAGATTAATCTACCATATATTACAGCAGATGCAAAAGGCCCAAAGCATCTACGTGTGGATGTGACTAGAGCAGATCTTGAGAGGCTGATAAGTGACTTAGTTGATAAAACTCTTGATCCTGTAAGAAAAGCCTTAGATGACGCCGGAGTAAAGAAAGAGGATATAGGAGATGTTGTAATGGTCGGAGGAATGACCAGAATGCCGATAGTGGTAAAGAAAATTAAGGAGTTTTTCGGAAAAGATCCGCATCAAGGTGTCAATCCGGATGAAGTGGTAGCGGTAGGTGCTGCCATCCAAGGTGCTGTTCTCGCTGGAGACTCAAGCGTCAGTGATATCACTCTCCTAGACGTAACCCCACTCACACTTGGCTTGGAAACATTAGGGGGAATTCGAACACCTCTTATTGAAAGGAATTCGACTATTCCTACGGAAAAAACCCAAATATTTTCTACTGCCGGCGATAACCAGACTAGCGTAGAGATCCATATTCTTCAAGGAGAGAGAGAGATGGCTAAAGACAATAAGACATTGGGGAGATTTATTCTGGACAATCTTCCTCCAGCTCCAAGAGGTATTCCACAAATAGAGGTTACATTTAAGATTGATGCCAATGGAATATTGCATGTTACGGCGAAGGATAAGGCTACATCCAAAGAACAGTCAATAACCATAACCGCCTCCACACAATTAGACGACTCGGAAGTAGACAGCTTAGTAAAAGAAGCTGCTAAATACGCTGAGGAAGATAAGAAAAATAGAGAAAATGCGGAGGTGAAGATTGAAGCAGAAAGCCTAATATTTCAAGTCGAAAAGTTTGTTGAGGAGATGAAGGATAAGCTTTCCGAGGAGGACAAAAACTCTCTCGCTGATGGAGCAAAAGAACTAAAGGACATGATTGGAAAGGAGTCTTTCGACAACCAACTTGTGAAAGATAAAATCAAAGAAGTATCGACTAAACTTCAAGAAAAAGGCGCTGAGATGTATAAGCAATCATCTGAACAGAAGAACCCTCCAGAGAACGATACTTCCAAGAGCGATGACGATGTAAAACCAGAGGAAGGAGAAATCGTAGATGAAAAGAAGTAATCAAAATTAAAAAGAGGCCCTCGTTTTGACTTGGAAGTAACGAGGGCCTTTAGAATAGATCTAAATTGCCACTTGAAAAAGGGAATAGAAAAGTTAACTATGTTCTTCTACTAGAGCACATTATGCAAATTATATTAGTCACGACATTAGTAATATTACGATGTGTGACAGTTGTGTTGAAATTGACCAAAAAAGGTAGAGGCACTGCTTTACCTGGCCTATTGATTGAGAAATACTTTCCGCAACTCATCCCACACATTTTTAGCAAGACACCCTATACCATCCTAATTACCGGGACAAACGGGAAAACCTCTACTAGAAGTTTTCTGGTGAAAATCCTAGAAAGCAAATATAGAGTGATAAGCAATAGGAGCGGCTCAAACATGCAGCGCGGAATTCTTTCAGAAGTCCTTTCCCAAATGGATATTCTTGGAAATATAAAAGCTGATTACGCTGTTTTTGAGGTTGAGGAAGCGACAATTCCTAGATTAAGCAGTTTGTTAAAACCAAAACAAATTATTGTCACTAATTTATTTAGAGACCAGCTAGATGCATATGGAGAAATTGATCGAACATTTAATTTTATACAACAGGCAGTAACTCAATCTGCTCAGGCAACTATAATCATAAACGGAGACGATCCCAGACTACTTGCTTTGGAAATACACCCTAAATCGAAACATTTCTACTGCGGAATAGATGATCGTATTGTAAACAAATTTAAATACGAAGGGCAGACCCCCAGTAATAATGAAGAAAAGCTTGTTGCAAGAGAGATAAAAGTCTTGAGAAATTTAAATACGTCTTTTAAGTGGGAAAACTATACGACAACTTTACAATTACCCGGGTATTTCCAAGTTTATAATGCCCTATATGCAATAAAAAGCGCTGATTTGATAGGGATAGATAAAGATACCATAAACCGGCAATTACAATCTATGCGTGCCCCTTTTGGAAGAGGAGAAAGGGTCAAATACAAAAGCAAAGATCTCACCATCTTTTTAATTAAGAACCCCGCTGGTTTTAATCTCACACTAAACTTATTGACCCACATAGAAAATCCCACACTTGTATTTATACTCAATGATCGGATTGCAGATGGGAAAGATGTTTCATGGATATGGGACAGCAGTTTGGAAGTAGTATCTAAAATTGCCCCTAAAAGCATCTATTGTGTGGGAGAAAGAGCGGAAGATATGCTACTGAGAATCAAATACTCTCTCACAGGGACACTTCTGGAGGAAGGGAATTACTACAAAGATACAAATAGCACCACCAGAGTATACCTTTGTAAAGAGCAAAAGAGACTACTAAAGTATTTAGAAAACGAACAATCCTCAGAAATATTCATAATGGCAACTTATACCGCCATGCTAGAACTGAGGAAATTATTAACTGGTAATGCCTTAAATGTCTAATAAATTTAATACCCAAAATTTAACATTAGTTCATCTATATCCCGAAGAGATGAATATTTACGGTGACAATGGAAACGTTTT
>CAYVIR010000026.1:0-8931 GCA_964451645.1 uncultured Candidatus Saccharibacteria bacterium
GATAATGTCATTAAATTTATTCTCAGTGAGGCACTGACTAAATACATTTTCATCCAGGTTGAGATCCTTTGCATATTTCTCATAACATCCTTCATCAAGGCGGGCATCCCCCGTACAACTGCCAGCTTCTGCATTTCCCTCCGCTTTTTCATCCCCCAAAGAGAATTCAAAGAACCTTGAGCCAAGAACTATAGAGAGAGATATCAGGATACCTCCTAAAATTATACTTCCCGACTTCAGATATACCGGGTTTTTAAAATTCATCTGTGAGAATTTTTGCTTTAAGTCATTTATTTTAGTTATGTTGACCATAGGATATTATTGATGAATTTTTATAGATTTTTGTAATATTGTTGCATTAATAGCGCATCTAGTTCCAGGTTAGGGCTTTCACATACTAGGTATCCTCCCACATTTTTGTCCTTGAGAGCACGAAGCAAGTCTCTCCAATTGAATTCCGATCTAACAGTCCTTCCTTTTTCTTCAAGCTTTCTCATTATATTGTCGAATCCTTCTACAGAAATGCCTTCATTCACATATTCTTCATAATTTCGTAGCATCGTCACATGGTTCCTTTCTCCTTTCTCGGAGTGAATTATGGAAGAAACGTGTATATGGAGACACTCGAGATACTTTGGGCCAATCCCGTCTTCTATGAGAGTTAAAAGTCCAATATAATCATCATAAGAATTAAACTTCCCATTCGAGCGAGCAAATTTGTGGGCAAAGTCAAAACAAAATGCTATTTCCTCACTGTGAAGTTCCTGAACCAATCTAATTAATTCTTCTATATCACCGAATTGCGAAGGTTTTCCAGTCAGTTCCGGGGCCACTTTTATCTTTCCTCTATTAAATGGATGGTCTTTATACTTATCCTGTTTTAGTTCCTCAAAAACCTTCTCCAAAGCCTTTTTTACGAAGGCAAAAGTCTCTTCGGCCGACTTCCCTTGATAAAATGCCGGATGGAAAGTCACACTTGCTGCTCCGGCAAGCCCTCCTATTAAAACCGACTCTACTATCTGGCCTATACTGCCATAGAAGGTTCTATTATTCTCGGAGGCCAGGTTGATATAGTACGGGCCATGCACAGAGAGAGTAACTCCTGTCTTCTCTCCCACCTTAGATATCTCCATAGCACGATTTTCATCAATTCTCACACCGTGCACAAACTCCAATTCCATATGATCCAGACCAAGCTCTTTGATTCTTTTGATGCCATCCTCTGTTTTTTGGGAAGAAGATGAGAGAGGAACCCCACCTGTTCCGAAGTTTAATTTTGCCATATATTAATAATACCACCAGGAAGGTAAACCAACAAAGTTCGAGCAAATTGAGATATACCGGATTAATTAAGATCTTCGTTACGAATCAAAATATTTCCTTTTAACTTTTCTAAACCCGTAAGGTCTTGCACTCCTAAAGACTCCGGGATAGGAGAATCGTCGGCCTTTTTTACAAGGTCAATATTTTGTCCACTAAGTGAGGAATAAAATTGGTATGCTATAAAGATTAATACTTCAACAAACCCTATCACCACTAAAGTAAACCAGGTTTTTTCACTTTGTAGCATTGTTGTAGTAATAATAACTAATATCCATTGTCATCATATAATCTCCTTTACTTTCGTCTAGACCTAGACTAGATATGCTTTTATTACTGAGTGCAAAAGTATCGACAGTTATGGGAGAAGGGAAAGATTCAATCTTTTTTAAAAGCTCAGAAAGAGAGTCTAGCCTACCCTGCACACTTATAGTAATAGGAACTTCTCGAACAACTTTAAGCTCTTCATTATCCAAGGGGATACTATTAGTTTGAGCCTCTTTAAAATCCATGGATACTAATTGGGTTCCGGTTCGAGCGGTCATCTCAATTATATTGGCTACAATATATTCGTCATTCTGTTGATCGGCAAGGGCACTTTCCAATTGAACTATTTGCGGATTATATTTCTGTTCCTCTTCAAGCAAACTCTTTATAGCTTTTTCATTTCTTTCCAACGCTGCAAGATAATCCCGTCTGGTTTCATTTTGGACTAACTTATCTGTTATAGAGATCACAGCAGGAACTATAGCAAACACCAGCATAACCGCGACTGTAAGTAGCGTCACGATACTTATGAGGTAAGTTTTTCCTCGCCTAGTCTCTAAATACTCTTTTAATTGTTTTGTACTACTTGCTATCTGCATCAGAATAATACTTCACTTCTTTTAGGCGGGTCGTCTAGGTCCGCCTCAAAAGTAAAACTGTCGAGATTATTTCCTTGACTCTCAATATCGACCAACTCTGTATTCTTGAAGGTTTTCGATGCTTTAAATTGAGATTCCATATGCTCTATATTATCAATTTGAGCAAATCCTTTGATTATTATTTTATCTTCGGAAATCTGGAGATTTAGTTCTTCAACTCCGTCGGGGATAATGTTAAATACCTCCGTATAAATATCGCTGTAATAATTAGACTCCTCCCAAATAATCCTATATGCCTTAGCTTTACTGTGTATGGCCAGTAGCCTTCTCTCGTTATCCTTCAATACTTCCATCACCTGTTCTTTCGAGGCAATATCTTTATTGAGATTTTTAAATTGGAGATCTACTACGACTCTAATACCAAAAGAAATCACTATAACCAACTCCACTAAAACCATTATCGTCTTTGCGGTAGTGGTAGTCCAAGAATAAAGTTTTGTCCACACAGTTTGTGGCTCCACTTGAGTCTTGAGGAGATTGAAACCTTTCTTCCGAACCATTATGGGCAGTTTAATTAGAAATTTTCACTATAGTATAGCGGATTTAGAAGTAGAGTAAAATAACTAGACATCTTTCACACTAGCCCAGCCCCATTAGCACTTTAGACCATTTGCAGCAATAGTTCCCAGGCAGTAATAATCTTTATTGTATTTCCCATGATGTCCATGATTTTGCTTCATGGAGTGTCGGTTTTTTAATCGTACACTGCGGGGTCGTTTTCAGTTAATGCAAGGGAAGAGCTATCTAACAGAACTCAATTGCTTCCGTGTCTTCACCCAGCCATAAATAGCATATCGACTGATCTCTTCCCCTGTCTGAAATCACTAATCGTAAGAAGTTTATAATTACCAGCTTTATTTATTATTTCTATAAGTCCCAAGAGGTTTTCCGAGCCTATTGCTACTTCCACAAGTATATATTTGAACTTTAGTAGAGATTCTTTCCCACTTTCAAAGACATCGAGTTCAGACCCTTCTGTATCCACTTTCAACATATCAAACTTCCGTTTATCCAATTTTCTTGAAAGCAATGTATCGAGGCTTATAGACTTTATGGGCACTTTCCTTGTCTGATGGCGTGAAGCATCTGGCAATAGCGAATTTAGTTGTGTGCTAATTTCTGAGAGATACATTTCGTTCAAGTTGTTCGAGGATACAGCGTAATTCAAATTGATATCCCTAGTATTTTGCTTAAGCACGTTAAAACTTTCTTCAAAAGGTTCCACACATACAACTTCGGAAGCGCCCAGTCTTTCCTTGCAAAAAAAGGCAAACTCTCCTATATGCGCCCCTATATCTAATATCTTTAGTCCTGGCGGTATATACTTAGCTAAGTAATCACTGTCAACATATATTCTCTCCAAACTTATATAACCGTATTTATTTGTAAATGAAAAAGACTTTCCCAGGAAATGCCCTCGCCTGGGAATATAACCAAAAAAGGAAAGTAACAAAAAAAAGTACTTTTTTAAAATCAGTTCTAGTTTTCTGCCGATGCTAATCTCGACCTTAAACAGTAAATCCCAGTCGAGTGTAAGGGATTCTTTAATCAGTTTCATCATAAATATAATTAAAATAATTTCCTATACTCACCGGAACTCATTGCTTTTGACCAATTAGAAACTCTGGTAACAAATTCGATATTGTTTAGATGGTCAATTTCATGCTGAATAACTCTGGCCAATAGCCCGTCCGCGCTATATTCGAAAGACTTCCCATTCTCGTCATATGCTTGGAGCGTTACAGATTCCGGCCTGACAACCGGAGCGAAGAGCCCAGAATAAGCAACACTTCCACAACCTTCAAAAACTTCATTCACGTTTTTTGACAAAGAAACTATTACCGGGTTGATGAAGACACGAAAAGGATCAGTCTTCTCAGGGTTCCTATACAAGGTTTTCCTTACCTCCGTTACAAATACTTTATAATTACTCCCTATCTGATTTGCTGCCAAGCCCACTAATTCATGCTGATAGAGATTCTCCTTTAATTCTTCTAGCAAGGCTTGTAACTTTTTATCTTTAAAATCCATGACCTGGCGCATTTCCTGGGTTAGCCTAGGATCACCAATCTGTACAAGCTCCTTATATATCATAAAATTATCTTTGACTAATTAAGTGTTTAGTATATCCCAATTTACATAAGTTTTTGTAGGATTCCATAACGTCCTGTGGGACATCTTGTGGAATCTGATATCCCTGTGCAGGATATATGATTATTCTTTGTAAATCACCTACCATTATGTTAATGATAAGATCACGATCAACAACTTTGCCCACATAATCCTGATATTCTATTGGTTTAGAGGTTACCATAACTTCTGTAGTCGGATCTGGCCAGAAATTTTTAAAAGTGGCATATGCTCTTCTCTCCATAGTAGGCTTGTGAACGATTATAACTTTTCTTGGCAGCATGTTCCTTTTCTTTAATAGTTCATAGGAATAAATTACATTCTCGCCACTATTGGTGGCCTTCTCTTCAATTAGGATTACCGACCCCGGGACTCCTTCTTCCTTCATTAATTGTGCATACTTCTCAGCCTCAGAGGAGGTTCCCCAATTGGTTTGTTGTATATTTCCTTTTATCTCGTTATTAACCGCTCTCTTCCCTGATATTAAAATCAATGGTGCCATCTTATTTTTAAACAACTCTGCAACGTAAATCGGAACCGAGAGATCAATAGAAGTGAAACACATTATGATATCGGCAGGTTTGACCTCATGATTCAAATGATGATAATTCCAGAGCTTTAATGCCAGCTTGTCTACCACATCCATATTTACTAGTCCACTTATGCATTATTGTAGCGTATCCAATCAAGACAAAAAAGGAGCCCTTCACAGGGCTCCTAAAGGATCTAATCGTAAATTAGTAGATGGTGATATTTTTCACTTCTACACCCTTAACCACTTTATCCTCGTATTCTACTCTAAGACTCAACTTCATAGTACATATTCCTTTTTTATTTGCCGATTTTTGGATTTTAGTGAAAGAATTATAAGATCCGTTTGTATCTTTACATGCTCCGGATCCTTTCCATTCCCATCTTATGCTATTGTAACCCTGTGGACCATTATAAGCTGACTCCAACCAGAACAATTGTCCAACTTGTGCACTAACAGGGCTTGTAAAGTCGATATCTATATTCTCAGAAGGCAATACTTCTATTGTATCTTCTACTGATCCGTTTACGGGCTTTTTGGAAGGATCAGTGTAAGTTGCCTTGGCTTGAATACTGACTTTACAATCTTGAATGCTTTTCATTGTATATGTTTTGGTAGTATACCATGTGGTCCCGACGGTTGTAGATTTCACTCCGCAGACATTCCAGTTCCATACATAATTATTAGCATTCAACATTTCAACAAATTTTACATTTAGAGACACCTTGTCCCCTTTTGCAACAACTAAAGGCCTTTCAACACTAATCTTATCTCCCACGGTCCTCTTATAATCTTGGGAAAACGCTTTTACACTTTGTATTCCAAGCATAGGCAATACAACTAAAAGGCTAGCCATGATAGCTGTAGGCACTTTTGATAATCTCATACTTAAAGATTAATAAATAAATTAAGTATATATATATTATATAGCACATTCCGGTTTTTGTGTTGAAGAAAAGAAATCGCTAAAATGTAGTCTCATAAGAATGAACAAATGGTTTTAATCTCGTTATACTGGTTTTTAGTTGCACTGGCGTTAGCATTAACCGAGATTGAAATAGAAGGCAAACACGGATGGGCAGAGAAAACTGCCACTTGGAGCAAAAGAGTATCGCTTCCTAAAGGCTTCTTTCTCTTCTCGGGCAGTAGAGTGCTGACTGGCTACCATATCTTCCTGAATATTTTCCTAATAATAATTACCCACTCGCCTCTTGTGTTCTTCAAAACATTTTCATGGAGTTCTGAGTTTCAATTGATTTCTACCTATCTCATTTGGGCACTTTTTTGGGATTTGCTATGGTTTATATTCAATCCATATTACGGATGGAAGGAATTCGCACCAAATGCAGTCTGGTGGTTTGGAGAAGAACCCTGGTTAATGAATAAACTTCCTCTGAAGTACTTCATTCAGATTGGTATCGGTCTTTTATTGATTACTATCTCCTCACAGTTAAGTGGAGATAAGCGGGTTATCTTGGACTTCCTTATTTTAATTGCCACCTTTATCGCTCTAACTCTTCTCTCTCATCTTTTCCTGCGTCGCATCTATCATAGCTACTACTGGCGGACACATAAAAAGACTGATTGACGGGTCTTTAGCGAAGAGTTCCGCTCCATACCTGCCATGCAAGTAAGGATTTCGCCAACAAACTTAATACAATATAAATTCCTTCTCCAAAGAGATAATTTTTCCAAGGTCCGACTTTCCTGTACTGTAGTAGCATATTTACGGCGAAGATATTGAAGAAGAAAAGTAAAGAGAAGAATATGCCATATACAAAATTCGGGACAGTTCTTAACTCATTCGTATTTTCCACCGCACCATAAAAATACCAACCCATAACTACCCACGGCACCAAACCAGCTAAACATCCGAAAAGATATGCAGTCCAGTTGACCTTGTTTGTAGTCAAATTGTGCAACTCCATCATATAGCCAAATAGTATCATCATCATATTTAGAAAGAATAGCAATACTAGGCTGGGCGCATCATACATTCCCACCAATATTCCGATAATTACAATCATCCAGGACGAACTAAGGGCGTATTCAATCCATCGGGCGAAATTCACACCTCTCTTCAGGTTCTCCACATATTTAGGATAAAAAACAGTAGCTATTAACAGATGTGCAAACGCTGACAGGAAAAGAAAACCGGCCACGGATATGCCAAGGGGCAAAGAGAATATCTCATTTTTTTCTTGTAATACAGCCATATTGTCAGGGGTAAATTTCAAAAACTCAGTCGTTAACTTCGCTGTTGTATTGTTACTTATAATAACCATTGCTATCGCTTGAATAAAGTGGAGTAGCGACATAACAAGATTAAATACCCTAAGGTTGTTGTAGGTCTTGGGAGAATCTGGAAGTCTCATATTTGGGAAAATTAGAATTAAAAAATAAATATTAGCCTGAATTATTTGTAGCACCCTTATATAGAAGTACCTAATATCCTCATTATTTCTACATAGGATTCATTGGGCTCCAATATAATGTCGAAATATTGCGACAAGTCTTCCTCTTCGGCTTCTAGCACATTCTCCTTCCCGCTTCCGCTTATATATACCTTCAGACTTAATTCCGAAATCCCATCGGCCATTCTTGAATCTCCTATGCTATCACCTAGAATAAAAGCATAGCGTCGACCCTTTAGGAAAGCATTGGCTTTCGGGTTATCGGAAATTAATCTCCCAGTTTTATTGAACATATGTACCATGGGTTCTTTAACGCCTAAAAATACTCCCTCCTCAGACCAAAAGAGCTCATTAGAAACTATATGTATATTCTCCCTTAATTGCTTCTTAAGCTTCAAAAAGAGTTCTATGCTTAATGTTCCTAGACCGCCGGCTGACATTATGAAGATTGGTATTGTATTTTTCTCGGTCCAGTTAAAAAAATCCACAACACCCTCCCTAAGTTGTAAGTCCGGGTGTTTGACAATTTCTTCAATATATTTTTTCCGAAGGCCCTTCCCTTTTAATAATTCATAAGCTTTGCTCCACCATTGTTGTACTAAAGCTTCTCTTTGTGAGACCGGCAATGCATTCTCCCCTTCAACTTTAGGCGAGTAGTAGTTAAAAAGCTTCTGCCCTTTAATTTTGTAATCCTCATCCAAATAGCTACTATTTCTTAAGATGCCCATCAATGATGTTACATAGCGTCCGTCGACATAGGCCTTCGTTAGGGTCCGATCGAAATCACTAACTACAAAAAGACCTTGTTTCTTATTACTATTAATCGCCTCTACAAATTCGGATAACTTTTCATGGTTTAATATTTTCATTTCAACTATTTCGTAATTAATGCTGGAACTCACGGAATTTGACCGGAGCGACATTAAGGTAAAAACTAACTCTCAGAAAGATTATGTTAAAATATAGTATATAACATAAAATTATGGATGATTTAAACACATTACGAAATAAAGTCAGTTCCATTTTCGACGATTATAATAATCGTGCCAAGGCAATGCAACGTGACATGGGCAATGATTTCTTTAATGTTAAAATCCAAAATCGGGACTTATTTGCTTGGCTTGATAGGGCGAAGAAAGAAATCCTGAGAAAGATTGATACTCACGAAGCCAGAATAAATAAAAACCTCACGGATGCAAATAAGGAAACCGAAAAATTGCTCAACGAAGCAGACGGGTATACAAGCAATATCCTAAGGAGAGATACGGGATTCTTCTAAAGCTAATTCAGCTACGTTGAATTTCCCCCGTCTTCGATAGATCTTTCGACTCTTCTATCTTTCCCTCTACTAACATTCTTGTCCTCATAGGGGAGGCAGACGCTGCTTTTGCAAACACATGCTCGGATGTGAATACTTCGTAAACTCCAGAAATAAAAAACCCTAATAACTATCCTCGCCTCTTGGATCTAGGAATTTCTTTGAGGTTAACTCCCGAGGGTTCCACTTCCCCAGCACAATGTACATGCTCTTGACCCCTGGTAGTTACATCTAACACAACCACCACCTCCACAGCTATAGCAGCTTATAGTTCCACTTCCCCCACATCTT
>CAYVIR010000027.1:0-792 GCA_964451645.1 uncultured Candidatus Saccharibacteria bacterium
ATTTATCCCTCAGAACTCATGCGCAAACTCAATTTCTAAGTTGCTACGCAAAATTTGAGTAAGACGGAATTGGCAAAGATTAGGCAGGCCAAGCAAATTATAGTGATGCTCTCATCGCAATATATCCCTGGTAAAAGTCACTGAAAGGAAGGAGTGTTTGTACGCCCAAGTATCCTGCTCTTTGAAGTATCCTGGACTGCACAATTGCTGTGCCTATCGTCAAAGATGAAGGGTGGCAACCATAGATTTCGGCGAGTTCCTGTAATTTAATATCAGGAACCCAGCCATCAAAAGTTAATACTGGTAAATCACCATTATAGAGGTCCTCGCATACGCGATGATGTCCATCTCCGATAATCAAATGGCTTGATCGTCCTACCTGTACACCATACATAATTCTCGAGGACGTGTCATCCTCTCGGCCACGGTATGTAATGGCCCGATTGAGAGATTGAGGGGATATAAAATCCTGAGAAGCGAAAACAAAACTATTAGCAAATAAATATTCCGGGTGAAGACTATATAACTGACCTATTTCCATATCTAGCCTTCCGGGAGTATTCTCTCCGCCGGATCTTTCACTAGGTCGTCTTTTTTTGAGAAAATTATCTAAACGCATTCTACTGTTTTATATTTTTATCTCCATCTAAATAAGAGGAGAGGATTTCCAAGAATGATTCAAATGGAATTATATCACTGATTCCTGTATATGATCCACGTTGAATTATCTTGTCGCGAACGGCTCTCGAGGAAATACTGAGATCATGTGGGTCTGCGTCATGAATTAAGGCA
>CAYVIR010000027.1:802-8912 GCA_964451645.1 uncultured Candidatus Saccharibacteria bacterium
TCGGGGAGGATGGCATCCACAGAAGCGTTTATAGGGTTGCCCCTCATAAGGCTCATCCCAATACGGTGATGTCCATCTCCCACAATAATGTAGGTTCGAATATGCTCTCTGTCTATTAATCTTGCTATGTAAACTATTGGAGGTGTCTTATAAAAAGGGGTGATGTCTCCGTCGTATAATTTAGCAGGTTCGATATCTCCCGGTGTGACAAATTGCTGAGATGCGAGTAGTATATCCGTATCTAATAGTGAGGGATCGATTGTGATAATCTGCCCCACGCTAAATACCTCTGGCGTAAGTGTTTGGCAAACATCTCTATTGTCTGGCATAGTATTTTTGATATTTAACCATTATATCATAGATATGTACCTTCTATGATTTTTTTCATGAGGTGGAATAATCAAGTTAATTCACTTGCTTTAAGCCTACATAGTATAAATACTTACTATCGACAGAAGATCTTCCCCTCCCGAAGTGCTTATATATTAGTTCTACAACAAAACTAAAGTTTTGAATTTGTTTCAGGTTAATAACAAAGTACCGTGTGAGACAGTGGAGTGAGGCTTCCACGACTCTTAGGTAAGTTTTTGGATGGAAGCTCAGTTTAGATTCTGGATGTATACTTCCCTTGTGATATAATCACGCCATAATACTCAATCGAATGGACATAGATCCTATTCTCAACCAATTACGTGACCTCATACTTGTGAAGGATGATCCAGACAGCCCTTTATACGGCCTGGATCGAGGAGATACGTCGTATCCCGAATGTTACAGATGTGTGGCTTCGTGTTGTGCTTCCTCAAGGATTCTTGGTTTGGAGATGAAAGAAATGGAACTGCTCCTCCAACACGGAGATGTTCCGGTCGCTCTGATTCCTACCGGCAATCCGGAGTTGGATGCTAGACAGCTTCAAGACTTGAATGATCTGAGACAACTGTCACGATACAAGAATATAATTGTGGCCCCTGTAACTATTCCTCTCGTAGGACCTTGCCCCCTTCTAACAAACGAAGGGATTTGTAGTGTCTATGAGTCAAGGCCTATTGGGTGTAGAGCTTTTGAAATGGGTGGTGAAGCATGTAGGGCTCTATTTATAGAAAGAGGAAGTGAAGCTGCTCACGTAGTGGAGCAAATGGTGAATGGCCTAGAGCCATATATGAGATTGCTAGCAACCCAACTTATGGGCGTGAATAGAATACCCAGGAATTATGATTTTGTTCCCCTGGGAGATATAGGTGTAAATTCATAGCTGTTCTAGGAAGTAACTGACTGCAATCATTCTGTATCAAATCAATAAATACTCTTACTCTCCGACCAAAACGAAACTCTCCGCTATAATTTTAAATTCTTTTCTAGAAGGAACCCAGACCTCTAAATTCAATAATCTCTCTTTAAAATACTCCGGAACAAGCGATGTACCTCGTAGTTGGTAGATATAAAGAATAGCATATATCTAATACAACAAATCTCACTCACCTGCTTTCTGGCCCATTTGCTAGAAAAGGCAGTTCTGCGTTAATGAATCGAACCGCTTCTCCTCTTAATAACTCTATTGATTCGGAAGGAGCTACGCCGGCTCTATAATTTGAAACCTTGAAATCGTAAAGAGTAGGATCAAGTTCGCGGTCAGCAAAGTTATCTGCATGAATGGCCCTATCACTCTCAACGAATATCTTACGCACGTTACAATCTTTCTGTTGTATGTTACAAAACTTTTCAAATGCCAAGATGTTGTCTCTCTCTCGGATATCGACAAAAACTGTCGAATTATCGCCAAGATGTTCGGCTCTTCCAAATACCCATTGATGAATAAAATCCGGCATCCTTTCTGTAATTAATGCTTTAAACTCAAACATAGTCCTACGCCAATACTCATCCTTTGTCTCCCCATCCCAATCAAGATTTGTAATTGACCTTTTCATCCCTTCAAGTTCCTCCCACATTGAAGGATCGATTTCGTCAGGATCCCATAGTTCTTGTGGTCGAAGTAATATTTTAATGGGAGTAATAGACGAAAGGTGGAGAAAATGCCCTCCTCTTTGGTGAATGATTTCCCCGACTAATTCACCGAAAAACGTTTTCCCGGATTGCGGATAGCCATTTACTACAAAAATATTAAGCATGTTTAAGATAGTACTTAATTTCGGGCGATAAAGCAGGATAACATTTTAAATCCTAAAATTTCCACAAATAATGAGAATATATTTTAGAGATTTCCATTGCAAGTAGCAGGAGACCATAGTCCAAGACTATTGTTTTTCGCAAAAGATTGGGCATCGATAAATTCTTGCTGGTATTTATAGGGATTGGAATAGGTGTATTCGTATGCAAAACCTTCTCTAATCATCTGATAATTTATATGAGTTCCATCATCGAGAAATACATATCGAAGCAGTCGATTATATCTATCCATATCTTCTTGAGAATCATCGTTTACAATTCGGACGGTCTTCCCTTCGATTAGACTAGTTAATCGGGCGCTTGCTTCTTGGCCAAAGCATTCGACATCTTTCCGAGGATCTTTCGTTTCGGGAGTGTTTATCCCGATGAGTCTTACTGTTAATATTTCCGTTTCTTTTTGAACCTTGATTGTATCGCCATCTACAATTTCTGATACTACATAGGTGTCTTCAAAATTATTGGAGATTTCAATCCCCTTTGTTTCGGACTTTCTGGAAGTATCAGCAAAGATACCAACGACTATGAATAGGATAATTCCAAAAAGTGTATTTAAAAACGCCTTTCTTTGTGTATGAAGTGACATAAAATTTGTTGGATATTCTAATAAGTATAGTATTTATTCTGACCATAAACCATCGTGTGGTATAATCCGCCTATATTTTTAAGGAATAATTATGGAAATATATAATGGGCTAGTTCCTCCTTCTAATGAAGTGATAAATTTTGAAGCTTCGCGGTCCACTGATAGGGATCATGCAATTGCTCTCTGTGTCAGTTCTGCATTAGATACTTTGTATACGTGGCTGGATATGGATAATGGAAGTGAGATGGGCTTTGAGCCTATTACTTCAGGACTTATGGCTTTTCTAGGAATAGATGCCGCCAACTTTATAGTATATAGAGACCATGAATTTATGGTAAATGTAGATATTGATAGAGAAGGCCTGCAAGATATTTTTACATCAGGATCGAGAATGATAGATATACCAGGTATTATTGATTTCGTTCTTCGAAATAGTATTACACATGCAATAACAGTAATTGACTATTCAGGAATAAAATATGATGGAGAGGGGAATAGGGAATACGATTTTGAAGGGTCCCGGGCTGTAAGTAGAATAGAAGATGCAATTAAGAAAGAGTTGGCTAAGCCTATTATAGAGACTAATTCTATAGCTGGTTTATTATCAGAATATGTCCCATTAGCAGTCAATGATAGCACAAATACGGAAGCACTTACTTTTCAATTAGCAACATTCTATACCGCAGGTGTGGCATATGCAGGGTTATTGTCAGAAGGTCGGGAATAAAAAGTCAAAAGGGGAAAGAAGAAGAGTAGTATAATTATCTTATATGGATGCGCCTAACTACCATACTATATGGGCACCGTCGCAAATTTGGTAATTTTAAAATGCGTACTGATTACGGTAGCTCCGATGTGAAAACTTCTTCGGAGAGTTCGAATATTGGACAAAAGTCCAAGCAATCTTCTTGTTGTCCTACGATAAGATTCTTCTTATATGAGATTGTGTTAGCGGATCCGTTATATGTAATCTCCCCGATTTCATCCGCGAGTTCTATATATTCAGATGTCTTAGTGTTAAGCACAAAGGATCGTTTTTCGGCACCGCCACACGCATAGCACGAGGTGATGTAAAGGACCAAGTACTCTTCCGAAATTGATTGTTTTACATAGAATGCCCCTGAATAATCTAGGAAACTTTCATCAAACAACTTCTTCTGAACTAATATATCTGTTGTTTTGGAGGCAAAATTATATCTAAATACGTTCGATGTATCAGGATAGCTGTCAGTATTGGTTGCGGGATGACTTACAAGTCCAAAATATAAGTTTTCTTTTCTAGAGTCAATTGAGAAGTCAGTAAGAGAAGGATCATCAAAAGGTTGGTTTCCTCTAAAAACAAGTATGCGTCCAATCAAATCTGTCTCAGCATCGAAGTCCGAGGCTCCTTGGACATTCCCGTCTTCAAGATAATAGAGTTGAGGGAAAAGTCCGTTTGAATTTTGGAAATGAATGTAGATAGCATCTTTCTCCATATATTTTGCATAGTAGACCCCATTTATTTCAAATTCAGAATCGTTACTTACAGGTCCTAGTTTTTCTGCTGTATTGAAGTTCCTATCTGCGACTTCGACCTTGGGATAATCTTTAGATTGGGTAGGGGAGACTGTTGCATTCTCGCCAGGATCAGTTTCTTCATATGACTGTGCAATTGTTGGAAGGGGGGTTGGCATGGAGACGTCTAGTCCATTGTGCCTATTAGTATAGGAATACAGGAATAGAGCAACAATCACTAATAGAATCAGTATTACGCTTGTTAATACTAGAATAACAAATAGACTTCGAGAGCTTTTCTTTGTTTCTACGGGGATTGCTCCAGGGATAGGATCTTTAAGAGATTCGGTGGGCTGGGTATTTTGTGCTGATTGAGTCATCTGCTTGGTAATAATTACTTATATTTAACAATGCCTATAAAAGGATGTAAAGTATTGGGGTTCTATATGTCGATGCTATTCAGGTAGGCAAATATGTCGGTCAATATAATCCCCCGTAATCAATGCTCCCTGTATTGCCGATGTGCCAATTGGTAGCGTCATCAAGAGCTCCAAGACCATTTCTAAAAGAAAAAGGTAGATTGTAGTCGTCAATATAATAACCAAGTGTTCCCTTAATCCCGCCGAGTGCGGCTTTTAGTCGTCCATTCGATAGTTCTTCACGTAAATAATTCTCAGGAGTAACTGGACTTAGGTCGTATCCTCCGACCATCAAGTCTCGAAGTAGTTGCATATAATCGAATATATGCAATTCGTAAGGGGTCGCCCCGACCTCTACAATATAGAACTCCCCCTCTAGTGACTTGGTGTTAAAAGATCGAGTTGCAGAAGTACTATTGGGGGTTTTAACACGTCGAGTTGGTGAGCATTTGACGTCTAGTCCTCCTATTAATTCACCAGTAGGCAAACTAAGGAAGTAGTCAACGCCACATGCATCGTCATGGATGCCTGATGCCTCTAGACGTAAATCCAACTCCTCTCCACGTAAAGCATCTGTTTCGAGTAGTATAGCAATTACCGTTCCGAAAAATACTTCATTTAATGAGCCAAGCACATGTTCTCTCGATCGTCTATTCCTATCAGGATCCCAAACGTAATCGGCCATAATCTTGGGAATTTTAGAGTGTCCTTGCATTGGCGTTTTTAAACAACCATAACAGTCGTAGAAAAGTTGCGTTAATTGTCCATATGAATTTACTCCCTCGTACATGGATACTTATCTCAAGAGGGAATTTTATCCTATTTCTTGATTTTCTCAAAACCAAAGACACACCAAATCAATGTACTCAATTGAATTTGCAGAAGGTGTATGTTAGTATTCACTAAGTCAGGTGCGCATATACGTTCCCGGCTTAGGTCTTTCAGGATTTTCGGTTTTATTTATTATTTCTGTGAAATGTCCGAAGAAGATACTCGCAGAGGACCTAAAAATAAACGAACAGAGGTAGATACCGGCAGATATATCAGTGCATTCTTCTTGATTTTCATCGGAGTAATTTTCTTGCTCAATACCACAAATGTTTTAGATTGGGAGGTGTGGCTACTAATTTTGAGATTTTGGCCTGTATTTGTAGTACTTTTCGGGATTCAGATAATCTTTGGGAAATCGAGATTTGGGGCAGTCATATGCGGAAGTATAGCGTTTGGGGTTTTTCTGTCTATCATGATTGTAGTTTTAGCAGTAGAGGGCTTTGAATATCGTAGCCGAAAACTTTTTAGTCCGGAATGGACGGATAAACTGAACACAGCTCTCTTTGTCCATGGCAATGGGGAAATGCGTAGTAGAAAAAATGAAGTTAAAACTGCAGATTATTTAGATGCCGAGGAGCTTAGGCTTTCTTTAAATTTAGGCATGGGAAAGTTTACGTTCTCAGACCAAGTTGAGGGAAATTTTATAAGAACTGAAGAAAATTATTTTGAAAAGGTTGGAGAAGTTGAGATCGATAGGAAATTAGATAAAGGCGTATTAAATGTGGATATCAGTCAGAAGACTAAGAAAAGCATCTTAGGTGTCAATACAGTGGTCCCCGAATATAACTTTATTTTAGGAAATCCCGAGATTCCCACAAGTTTAAGCTTAGATATTGGTGCTACAAAAGGTAAAATAGAATTAGAGGAGATAATCCTTCGTGAATTTGATGTAGATAGCGGAACGGGCAGTTTGGATGTACGATTCTCTCAAAGTTCTTTGCCGAGTTCCCAGGCAAAGGTAAACGTAGGCACAGGGAAGGTGGCGATATATATTCCAGAAGGTACTGCATACAGGGTGGAATTCTCTGTCGGGGTAGGCTCAGTACAAATTATTGACCAGGAATATAGGAAGATTGGAAGTGAGAAGGAAGTTATCTCTTCTAACTTCCAGTCGGCTGAAAATAAACTGGACTTAAGAATTAAAGTCGGAGTTGGTAATTTTACTCTTAATTATTATTGATTTCTTATGAAAGACTTTACAAGAGTGCTTATTGGAAGCTTTGTAATTTTATTTGGCATTGGGTTACTACTGGATCAGACGGGTTTGAGCGACGAATTTAGATTAGATTGGCTATTTACCAATTTGTGGCCGGTATTCCTTATCCTATTAGGAATCTCCTTCTTGTTGAAAAAGGATATTATCCCCGGAACTATTATAACTTTCTTAGGCATATCATTCCTTAGTTCTTCTCTGTTTGATTGGAGTATATGGGGCTTGATTTGGCCAATGTTCATTATTGGTGGAGGGATAATAATTTTATTTAGAGGGAGTTTATTTAACATAGCAAAAATAAAATCTTCAGGGAGGAAGGTGGACGCAAATGCTGTTTTTTGGGGGGCTGAGAAAAAAGTGTCCAGTGAGAATTATGAGGGGGGTAATATTGATTGCATATGCGGGGGTGTAGAGTATGACTTGTCTAAAGTCCAGATTTCGGACAAAGGAGCTTTGTTGAATATTACGGTTGTATGTGGAGGTGTCGAGATACGAGTACCTGAAAATATCGAAGTAATAAATAATATAAGTGCTGTATTTGCAGGTGTTGATGACAAAACGTATGTGTCAGGTAAGCCTATAGGAACGATCACATTGAGTGGCAGTGCATTTTTAGGAGGGATAGAAGTAAAGAATTAATTACTTTCCGATCACCTGCAAAACACATAAGAACGAATCCGTATGAAGGGGGATTTCAAAGGTAGCGTGGCAAATCTGACGGTCAGAATTTTTAGATAACATGGGCAAGATTAAGGCGGGGTAGGAAGGAGTTCCTCAGGTTTTGTATGATCGATAATTTTAGAGCTAATAAGTGAGACAAAGATAAGAGAAGAAGAAACCTCTGCTCGGTAGTATCCTGGAAATGGATTTGCTCGGGCATATAGAAAGGATCTAATATTGGAGGTTGGGGGAGATGCAGATAGTGAAATTCCTTCGAAATAATATTCTTCAGTTCTTGATCAATTATCCTCTTGGAAAGCAAAATTCATAGACTTCATGTCTAATTTTCTCTAGACTATATTGAGGTAAAATCACTATCTTTGTCTAGAAGGATCATAAAGCGACAATTTCATGTTGTATGCATGAAGTTAGGTCTGGCGGGATTTCCGTACACAAAACGGCCCGGCCTTTTTGTGTGGGGGATGAAAAAACTTAGAGTATCTATTTACACTGTACGTAGACTCTCAATTTCCTGCTTTAAGAATATTAAATTAGTATGTAAAAATTATCTTCCTATTTATACCGGAGTTGCCATTGCCTTTTTTCCCGCAGCAGGAAGGAGAATTGCGGATTTTGCTTTTAAACTCCCAGAAAGTCATATTGTTATAATTTTAAAAAAGAACTTAGAAAGGATGTGGAGGGAAGTTCTCTTTTTGGCAGAAAAAC
>CAYVIR010000028.1:0-8847 GCA_964451645.1 uncultured Candidatus Saccharibacteria bacterium
CGCGCATGGCCAGATGTCTCCTAATCTTCTGACGAAAAATATCGAAGATTTTTATGCCGGCAGGTACGATATACTTGCCTGTACGACAATTATTGAGAATGGAATAGACATGCCCAATGTGAATACTATAATTATCGAACACGCACAGAATTTCGGCCTTGGTCAAATGTACCAGCTAAGAGGTAGGGTAGGGCGGGGAAATAAACAGGCATTTGCTTACTTCTTTTATGACGGAGAAGAGGTAGAGATAGATGAGACTATAAAGGAATCAACTATAAAAGATGTGTCTATTTTAAAGAAGCTCAGAGAGAGCAGGAAGTATAAAAAAAGATTACAGGCCATAAAGGATTCAAATGAACTCGGGTCAGGATTCAAGCTGGCTTCGCGAGATTTAGAAATACGGGGTGCCGGGAACTTGCTTGGAAAACAACAACATGGCAACATCAAACAAATTGGATACGCCTTATATATGCAGATGTTGGCAGAGGAAATTGAAAAACTGAAGAATAGTGATAATAAGCTATAATTTTATCTCCCAACGTTTCGACTTCATTCTCATAACTCTAAACCCTTAACTCTTAACTCTCCCCCTCTACGTTCTCTTAGCCTCGCATTTTGTCTTGTAATTCTAGATTCTGTGTTTTTAATTCATAATTCTTGTTTCAAACTTCTAACTTTCATTATCCATAGTTTTTAATTTCCCTTTTTAACTACAAATAATATTTCTTTCAGAAGCGAGAAGACTTCCCTCATTGCAGTTGATATAATCTGGGAAATCAAACTCACAATGAATAATTATTACCGTACAGATCAAAAAACAATACTTGATTTATCGGTCAAAAATATTGAAGATCATTACAACAGGGGTTATGTATTCACTAGGCTTGCCAAAGGTACTATGAATCAAACTAGGTCTATTCGTATCGACCTATCTAAGTTTGAATTGAGTAGCGAGAACCGACGAGTCCTTAAACATGTCGAGGGATTAGAAGTGTCAAAATCAGAAGTGCCTATGAAATTTGAAGATTATGATTGGGAAATAGCTAAGTTGGCAAAGGATTTCTATACAGAGAAATTCGGGAGCAAGACTTTTACGGCAAACAAAGCAAGAGAACTTCTGACTAACCCATTTAAAAGTAACTATAACGTAGTGCTTAAATACACTTTGACGGTTGAGAAAGTAGGCTATGCAATTGCATTTGAGACTAACAGTATTTTTCATTATGCCCACCCATTTTACTATTACGAGAGATTCAATAATAATTTCGGCATGGGCATGATATTATTGGCCATATTGAGTGCAATGGAAGGTAAAAAGAAGTATTTTTATATAGGTTCAGCTACAAAACCCGAAGACAAGTACAAACTACAATTTAAAGGTCTTGAGTGGTATGACTGGAATAATTGGTCTACAGATATCGAAAAACTTAAAGTCACAATCCTCACTTAGTTTGCTGATTTTCTACTTACTAGATCTATAGTATATAATCCTCTTTATATATTATAGATATATCGTGTATTCAGATAATTTAAAAAACGAACAACTCTCAGGGTTCGGTATGGCCTCCTGGCTGGCTGAAGAGCTTAAAATTATTCGTTTAGAGGAAGGCTTAACTGACAATATAATTGCAAGTATGATGTGCAGAGTTGTAAATTTGGCAATGGTCGCTCGCCTTAATCAGTATTATTCGCACTTAAGTGCCATAGGGCTAAGAGCCCTTAATGTAAGACATACAATCTCTTATAGAAGCTTTCACATTGAACATGTAGTAGGATATTGTTATCATCCTGAACTTGATCTACATTTCACCTTTGATGGTACAGCAGATCAGATACTTGGAGTAGGCCATGGTATACAAATATGCTATGGAGTTACATTTGACGAGTCTGTTCAACAAATGAATTCGTTATTAGGCATAAATATTACTCAACAGATTGTTGGGCCACAATCTTACAGTCAATTATATTAAGATTTCTTCATAAATTCTCCAGAACATACATATATCATTAAGTAATTTATTTATTACTTTTTAATTATGTCTATGCAACAACTAATTGTTCTTGGCAGAGCAGTCAAAGATGGAGAAGTGCTTGCTAGTAAGGAAGGGAAGAATTATGGAAAGTTTTCTGTTGCCGTCAACGAGTACCTGGGCGCAAAAAAAGAAGAACGGACTTCTTTTTATAATGTACTCGTATTTAATAAGACCCACGACAAAACGGACAAAATCAAAAAAGGTGATTATGTCATGGTTGAAGGGAGACCGGAGACAGATGCATATATAAATAACGATGGAGAAGCAAAAGCAAATTTAGTAGTATTCGCTAATCGATGGAAATTGCTTAAGTAACCAAAAAAACTGCCCAAATATGTGCAATTATTATTTAAAAATAGATATCAATAACGCTACATGCTCTTCAAAGCTTACTCCTAGCTCTTCTATGCCATAGGCAATATCGTTCCTGTCAATCTTAGCTGCAAAACCTTTATCTTTGAACTTCTTCTTCACGGATTTCACTTCCATCCCCTCAAATCCAGTCGGCCTCATAAGTGAATACGCATACAATAAACCACTCATTTCATCACAAGCAATTAAAGCCTTTCCAAGCATTGTAGTTGGTTTGATACCTGTTCTCCTGAAGGCATGGGATTCAACAGCTAACACCAATTCTTCCGGATATCCCCATTTTCTAAACCATTCCAGGGATTTACTTGGATGTTTATTCGGAAATTTATAATAGTCAAGATCGTGCAAAAGACCGGTGATAAACCAGAGATCTACATTTTCTTGTAGTTTTACGGCATATGCTTCCATAGCTTTTGCTACCATGCGTGAATGATGCCGCTGGTAAGCATCTAGAACATGCTCTTCTAGTAATTCTTCAGCTTCTTCTCGTGTAGGGAGAGACATGTAAGAGGGTTCATTTGAATAAACTATACTTCTTAGTCAATTTTTCCACATCATCTTTTTTACCAAATATGCCGATGCCTAAATATTTTAGGTCTTCCTTTTTCTTTTTCGAAATACTATTTTGCAACTCTTCATCATCAGCATGAGTAATCATTTCTTCAATGTATGCGAGATATGTCAAATTGGAACTCTCAACTTCTTTTAAAAGGCTTAGCAATTGTGAAGATTTAGCTGTTAAGGTAACAATAGGATATTGACTATTTGTGTTGATTTCCCCGTCGGAGACTAAGAACTTCGAACGAGAATTAAACGTCTCTTTAGAAATATTATTCCCAAGATATGCAGAAATATGTCCTATAGTATTTGTCAGTTGCCATCCTGAAAGTTCTTTATCAATGACAATTACTATCTTCTTTGTAAAATCTTGTTTTACAGTCTTTTTCATCCCTTGAGTGTATTTCTCACCATAAATTTCTTTTTGCACAGAGCTTGCCGAGCTTGGACGCATCATAGGGAAAAATAAAACATCGTCTATATACTCTGTTTCTGTGAACATCATAACTAACCGTTCGATACCTGGACCTAATCCTGTTGTCGGGGGCATACCATATTCCATTGTTTCTAAAAAATCAATGTCCATAGGATGTGTTTCCTCGTCTCCTTCTGCTCGCCTTTCAAATTGATCTTTGAACCTTTCAAACAGTTCTATTGGGTCATTAAGTTCAGTCCAGTTATCCCCTCCTTCTACTCCACCTATAAATATTTCGAATCTTTCTACAAATCGAGGATCGGAAGACATTCTCTTAGCAAGTGGTGATATTTCAATAGGGTGGCCATATATGAATGTTGGTTCAATCAACTGCTCTTCTACTTTATTTTTAAAAACCTCGACCATACACTCGCCTATAGAACTCGGCATATTTCGTAATTCTAATTCCTGAAGAATACTATGACCCTCAGCAAGGGTTTTTACCTTATCAAAATCATATCCAGCATAAATTTTGACAGCATCAAGCATAGTTATCCTTGGCCAGTCTTTGCCGAAATCAACTTCGTGGCCCTGAATAATGAACTTTGTTTTATTAAAAACCTTCAACGCAATAAATTTATACATTTCTTCCAATAAATCCATGTTGTACTCGTAATTCTTGAATGCAGTCATTGTCTCAAGCATTTGGAATTCCGGGTTATGAGTCCTATCTATTCCTTCGTTTCTAAAATATCCAACAATGTTATAAACATTCTCAAAACCTGCAGTAATGAGTCTTTTCAAATATAATTCGTGGGAAATTGCCATGTAATAATCAGTGTTTAGGGCATTTACATGGGTTTTAAAAGGCTTAGCAAGTCCTCCGCCATATAGTGGTTGGATGATTGGTGTTTTGATCTCGAGAAAACCCTTACTATTTAGAAATTCTCTAATGGCAAATACAACCTCAGAAGTTTTAATGAATCTCCACTTATGTTCAGGATTCATTATCATATCCAGATATCTTTGTCTGAAAATCTTTTCTTTGTCTTGTAATCCTTTCCATTTATCAGGTAGAGGCCTTATCGACTTTGTAAGTATACGAAGCTCTTTTACAAGCACAGATATTTCACCTTTTTGAGTTTTGGTGACTTCTCCTTTGGCTTCAACCAAGTCCCCAATATCAAGTAGATTTAAGTCTAAAAAACCCAAATAACCTTCTTTAGGATTAGTTTCCGATATTACTTCAGCCTTTATGTAAAGTTGTATAGAACCGTTTTGATCTTGAATACTACCGAAAATTATTTGTCCATGTTCTCTCCAAGACATTAATCGACCTGCTACTATAACCTCGGTTCCTTCGTAATGGTTAAATTCGCTAATAATAGTATTAGCCGTCGTATTACGTCTAGATATAGACGGATATGGATCAATACCCATTTTTCTTAGCTGTGTAGCTTTGTTTATTCGAATTTGTCTTTGTCCTATTAGATCGTATGTTTGTGACATTGTTACATTTCGATATCTAATGCATTTTATTAGAAATAGGCTTTTATAACAACTTTAAAACACTATTTATTGTTAGCAGTACGCTCTAACGCTATCGAGCAATTGCTAATTTACACGAATTCTTGTAGAATTTCGAAGAAAGCCCTTTAAAAAGTGATAGTTGTTTCTGCAAGAGGCAGATAAACCTCTGGGAGACAATTGGTTAATAACGCGAACGTAGTTTCTGCCAAAGGCAGATCTCCCTCTGGGAGACAATTGGTTAATAACGCGAACGTAGTTCAATTGGTAGAACGTCTCGTTGCCAACGAGAAGGTTGCCGGTTCAAGCCCGGTCGTTCGCTCCACTGTTATTGAAAACGAGCGAAGCGAAGTTTGAAATTTACAGTGGGAGGGGAGGCCCTTCGGTCTCGCTCCACTGTTATTGAAAACGAGCGAAGCGAAGTTTGAAATTTATCCAATTATTGAATTACCTGGAATCATTCAATTCACAAATGGTTCTTAGCATAAGAAGCGGCGGTAGTTACAGCCAAAGGCTGACGAGCCTCTGGCTCGAAATTTACAATCGGTTCTTAACACAAGTAGCGGTGGTAGTTCAGTTGGTAGAACGTCTCGTTCCCAACGAGAAGGTCGCCGGTTCGACCCCGGTTCACCGCTTTTTGAATACAAATAATAAGTAGTTTCTGCCAGAGGCAGATCTCCCCCTGGGAGACAGTTGGTAGTCCCGCTCTGCGGGACCCAACGAGAAGGTCGCCGGTTCGACCCCGGTTTGCCGCTTTTTATGAAAGGACAAATCTAGTGTACTGCTCCGAGAATTAAACAGATGATAATAACTGACATTCTCAAGGAATATATATTAATACTTAAATACAAATATCTTCCCTATCGATATACTCCTGAGCTAAATAGCAATGTTTCTTGTCTGTTTCAATGAGAATTACATACTATTGAAAAGCTATTACACGTAATAAAAAAGATACTATGACAGAACTTCAAAAAATTGAAGCCGACCTAAAGAGTCTTAAGAATGACGAGAAAGCAATACACCACACACGATTCTTTCGAACTGGCAAAGGAGAATATGGAGAAGGGGATAAGTTCTTGGGAATTACTGTTCCACAGCAGAGAAAGATTGCTAAAAAATATATAGATCTTGATTTAGAAGATCTCCAAATATTAATTCGAAATGAATACCATGAATTTAGATTGACCGCATTGATAATATTGGTTAATAAATACAAGAAGACAAAAACGGAACAAGAACAGAAAGAGATAATAGATTTTTACTTAGAAAATACTAAATACGTAAATAATTGGGACCTAGTTGATACTTCTGCAGAAATACTTGGTGCGTACTACGAAGATAAAAATAAAGAGATTTTTAAAGACTTGGCGAAGTCAAAGAGCCTATGGGAGCAAAGAATTTCGATTATTTCCACATTCTACCTAATTAAAAAGAACAATTTTGATCTGACACTGGAAATTTCTCAACTACTACTGCTCCACAGCCATGACTTGATTCACAAAGCTGTAGGCTGGATGTTAAGAGAAGTAGGGAAAAGAGACTTGAATATAGAGATTGCTTTCTTAGATGAAAATTATAAAATCATGCCTAGGACAATGCTTAGATATGCAATTGAGAAACTCCCTGATGATTTAAGGACGCATTACTTGATGAAATAACTTTAATCTTGATTTACTCGCATTCTCGGCATATGATCTAATCATAATTCTTATATACGAAATATGAGAAAATTAATAGTTTTACCTCTCGTCCTTGTATTAATACTCACCATGACTGGCTGTAGTAAGAAGAATTCCCAAGTGGTTTCAGAAGAAAACCTCGAGGCAGTCGCAAGTACCGTTCCGTCAACGATTCCGACTCCCGTGAGACGTGTTCAAGACTGTGTAATTGTCGCAGAAGATCAACTTCCCGGTAACTGGCCTGATGACATTCCATTTTATGTAAATTCAACGATCACTTTAGTTGAATGTGCCCCTACTGATTCTGACATGTATGAAGTTCGGCTTGAATCTACTGATCAATTTGACACGATTGTGGACTTCTTTACAAACCAAGTCAATTTAGAAGGCTGGCTTAGTGCCTCTTTTGGAGATACCGGTCCGTATGGATATGCTGAGTATAAAAGCATGAACGCCAATAAGCCTGGGAGAGAATTAATTATCGATCTTAGACATTCCGGAAATAATCTACCGGCTGGGACAACAGAAATAATTTATAGAGAAAGGGCTTATTAACTGTTATGCAAATTGACGAGAAAAAATTAAAAGAAAAGTTGACTCCTGAAGAATATAAGATACTCCGTCAAAGTGCTACCGAAAAGCCTTACTCTGGTAAATATTACCATTTCAATAAAGAGGGAGTGTTCACATGCAAAGTATGTGGGAATCAATTATTTTCATCGGAAACTAAATTTGACTCCGGGAGCGGATGGCCTAGTTTTTTTGAAGCGGTAGATCATTCTAAAATCCTACTGAAGAAGGACTTTTCTCTGGCATCGGAAAGGGTTGAAGTGCGCTGCGCAAGTTGCGATTCCCATCTTGGCCACCTTTTCGAAGATGGACCAGCACCTACCGGCAAAAGGTATTGTATAAATTCCCTGTGCCTAATATTTAGCCCTGAAGAGAAGAAATAAGAGTTAAGGCCCACTCGTTTGCTTTGGAAAGCATATTATCGTCAACGTAGCCATCTAATTTGAGAGGATTCCCTACGATAATTGCATTCTTGGCTTTTAGTATCTCTGTCATCTTCTCTACAACTGTACAGAATTCCGGATAGTATGACTCGCCTAATCCAAAGACAGCAAAGTGAAATCTAGATAAATCTGAGGTAGAGCCTTGTAACTGATTGAAGAACTCTAAAGAAATTGGATTGAACTCTCCGTCGGTCCAGGTAGATGAACCAAGAATTATTAAATCAAACTCTGCAAATAGTTCTTCTGTCAATTCCATCATATCTACAAGCTTAGGTTCAATATCAGACATATTTTTCTTTAGCTCTTCCCCTATATGTACAGCAACTTTCTGGGTATTCCCAGACATAGTCGCATAACTAATAAGAACTTTACTCATTTTGATTTTATTAATGTATTAAATTGATGAATAATATACTTACTAATAAAAGTTTATTATGGATGATTTTTCAAATATAGACAATACTTCTGACGGAAAGGGGGATAGCTCTACCAATCAAATAGGCGGAATTCCCACAGCCAATATCAAGCCGAAACAATCTCTACAAAAGGTCGTAATCATTACTATTGTCGTCATATTAGTAGTTACACTAGTCTGTGGAATTGTCATTTTGAAGAAAAGAGGGAAGGTAGAAATACAAAATAGTGGGGATACGTCAGGGGATGTATTGATAACAAGCACTCCTGTGCCCGATGAAGAAATAAATGCAGGATACTATGATTATTCAAGCGATAAGCTACTTTTCGCCGAAAAAGGGAACGTAGTACTATTCTTTTCTGCGACATGGTGTCCAAGCTGCTTGGAATTAGAAGCAGACATTCAAAATAATATGGCCTCAATAGGAGATAACCTACTAATATTAAGAGTAGATTACGACAATAGTGAGGAGTTAAAAAGTAAGTATTCTATCGATTTTCAACATTCTTTTGTTCAAGTCGATGCAAGTGGCCAAGAATTAAATAAATGGTATGGAAGTCTAAACGTGAAAGATATTCAGAATAAGCTCATCTGAGTTTGCAAACAGCTTTACACCTTTCAGCGAAAAAAATATACTGATGTTGCATATTGTTACCCACAGAATGAAAAATAGAGGTTCTTTATTAATTACTTTAGTGGTTGTTTTCTCCTGTGTATTTATTACCCCTTCTAGTGTCAAGGCCATTTACGAATACGACTTGGAACCTATGCCTGATATGGAGATTATCGATACACTTGAAAATGATTTTAAAACACTTACACTTAACGATCT
>CAYVIR010000029.1:0-8628 GCA_964451645.1 uncultured Candidatus Saccharibacteria bacterium
AAAAACAGTTGTTAACTATTGCTAGGGCCATGCTAGCAAACGCACCTATTCTGATTCTCGATGAGGCCACCAGTTCTGTGGACACCAGGACCGAAGTTTTAATTCAAAAAGCTATGGATAAATTGATGGAAGGAAGGACAAGTTTTGTCATCGCCCATCGTCTATCTACCATCAAAAATGCTGATTTAATTCTTGTGATGGACAGGGGCAATATTATTGAATACGGTACTCACAAACAATTGATAGCACAAGCAGGATTTTATTCCGGATTATATAACAGTCAGTTTGACGAATAATCTTTGCTGTAAAACTACAAGATAGTTACAAAGATTTTGTATTCTATGTAATTAATATATTATTCAATTACATTAATTTGCAGCAAAATCTTACAACTGATCAAAGAGCGAAACTTGTATAGACGATTCCTCTGCTTCGCTTACGAACTCTTTAAAGAGATTAAATGAATCGTTGTCTTGGAAATATGACCAGTTTGTAGCTTCAGCGTATTCACTCTTATCTTCGCTGAATAAATTAATCTTTACTCTGTATTCGTTGAGTTGATAGCTCTTTATATAATTGGCCACCTCTAAGATTCCGTCAAGGATGGCTTTCCTATCATTAAGAGTAAGGAAAATCCTTTCTTCCTCATCATTCATATATTTAGAATAGAACGACCCGGTATTAATCCAGATATCCCTTGTTCTCAACTCCTGAGCGACTGAGATAGCAATGTCCGGTTGAAGAAATTCACTGGCTCTGAGAATAGACGGGATATGAGTCTTGCTGGCACTTGCCACCCAGGGAAAGCCTTGTATACCTATGGAATTAATTAATGTTCTATCCAGATTTGAGACATAGGGATCTAGACTAATGTAATCTCCATTTTCCCAATTTAAATCGTTTGGTTCATAAGTGATAGCACTAAGTAAAATGCTCCCTTTGGCCTGAGGGAAATATTTCTTCATTACACGTAAATATTTATTTACGGCTATAGCGAAATCATTTGGTTCAGTATCTTTATTTGCCCAATTAGGAGTATTTGATTCAGGGAAAGGGACCCATGTTCCCATCATTTTGTCTGTAACTCCTTTGGACTTGAGTAGCGAAAAGTATCGCTCCAAACTGCCATCGTACTTCCCGTTTATGAAGTCTTTATATTGCATTTCAGTATCTCCTACGTAAGGTTCAACGATAACCATAGGCATTATTCCGTTAGTACTGAAATCGGTTAACTTTTTTGCGATTGTCGTGCTCTTTTCTTCAGCGGAAGTATTGTCATATGGGAAATCTGTAAAAAACATTAGCGAATCGGTCACATATGAATTGCACTTGTCTTGATATTCCACTAAAGCTAAAAGATGCCTATCATTTGACGATAGACTTAGTTTATCCTTCTTTGAACATGTTAGTTCTTTTATAGAATCACTTTCTTCCTCAGTAAAGGTTTGATTAATTTGTTCATTCAGGACCTCCTTCGGGCTAAGCTTGCTAAATATGCCGAAAGATAGTCCAGCAAAAAAGACTACTCCCAGAACTATTAATGCATTCACTATTAGATACTCTCTTTTTTTCATAATATAAATATCATTATGTTAGATTCCCTGTCTTTGCCATGCCTGCCAAGTTACTTCTTCTTTGGTAACATACATTCTCAAACTTTTGAACAAAGCCATAAATTCTATCCAATCCAAAAAGTAAAACAGAGGCCAGGTAAAGGGGAATAGCAGTATCAGACCAGGTCGTATTTTCCCGTTACTAAATAGAGCAGTAATAATATATGTAAAAATGATGAAGATTATCCCAATACCGATGGATACGAATTCCAGCGTAACAAAGCTATAAATCAGCAAAATTGTAATTGCAATTGGTTCGAAAAGTAGCTGAATTTCAGTAAGTGCGGAAAAAGGCAGGACGAAAAAAGCCAAATAAAAGTTATGATAATCCTCTGTGGACAGGAACATTGATCTATACTTCCTAAACGTGTCAATTCTTCCTTTCTTCCATCTGACCCTTTGTTTTACTAATCCGTTTAAATCAGCTGCTCCTTCGGTATAGCAAATAACATCCTCTGCATAAGTACATTTATAGCCAAAATATCTTAATCTCATGGACATTTCTATATCCTCAGTTTTATTCTTGGTGTCAAATACTCCTACTTTATCAAATATTTCTCTGCGAAAAGATGCACACGCCCCTCCAAAAATGTACTCTGCCCCTAATACTGCATGAGCTCTTTTATTATAAAAGCCCAAGTAATATTCAAGATGTTGTGCCAGGCCCAATAGCGTGGAAGTATTGACAACTTGTACATTCCCTACCACCGCCATAATATCTTCATCCCTATAGTATTTGACTAGGTTCATCAACGATCCTTTTTTTAGCACAGAATCAGCATCCACGGTCACTACAATCTCCCCCGCAGCAAGGCTAATGCCCGTATTGAGAGCAGCTCCTTTTCCACCCTTATTTTTATATTTATAAGTAATCTTTCGACTTAGCTCATAATCACTTTTTGCGAGTTTCTTTATAAATCCCTTAATAATTGTATCGGAACTATCGGTAGAACCATCGTTTATGATGACAACTTGTATATTTGAGTATCCGTTATACAAAACCGACCGTACAGTCCTAAGAATCCCGACTTCTTCATTCCAGGCTGGAACGATCACGGATATTTTAGGAGAATAAACCTCTTCATAGCCCCTTTTCTTCCTCTGGCTTGACGATTTAATCAATCGAATTTTTTCCTTCACGCTATGCCATGGAGCAAGTATAAGAAACAGGTAATTCTTCCCAAGAACTATAAGGACAAAAATGCTGATAATATTCGTTATTATTGTAAAGACAATACTTTCTTTCATTATAATGTTACTAACGAATAGCCATAATAACTGGAACTAGCCGTATCTTCTATCATTAGTATCAACTGTCTTCTCTCGGACTTCCCGACTATTAGTGGGGATGTGCTGGACAGTCTTTCCCTTGATACTACCTGGAAAGTTGTAGATAAACCCGACTTTGTAGTGATAATTAATTCTGTTCCTATTTCTATAGCTTCAGGTTCCGGAATCGTTCTCCATCCAGATGAGAGGTAGACTAAATAATCTATAGCATTCTCAAACTTATCTCTATTTAGCTCTATATATTCCCCAAAGCTGGGTCTTTCATACCATAAATTGTTAATTTTTCTTGCCTCCTCCAGTTGCACTCTCGTTTCTAAGCTTGGAATTTCGAGGGTATCAAGAGGGCCTAGCTTTGCATTTGAATTCAAAAATTGAGAGTTAGGTTTTGTAGCAAATTCAGTAATAGCTTTATTTATAGGATCCTGTATTAGTAATGAACTAAGCGAGAAACCTAGAGGAACATCTTTATTTGCCAGCAACTCATAAGAGTTTACAAAGACAATAAATGTAAAGACGAAAGAAATAATTGCGAAGGTGAGTTTAGGAATAAAATTAACTATATGATTTCCTAATTTTTTGTTATTAGCCATGCGTCATCTAACTCTTTTTATTTTAATATAGAGATTTAGAATACACTCCACACACAATGCCACAAGATTACTTAACAAGACTGTAGTTATAATAAAAGCCAGTCCTATAATGATTGTATTTTCTTGCAATATCTCATATAGCATAACGCATCGAATATATCATATAAATATATTAACAACAAACACCTTAATCCTCTTGAAAGCTATAGCCCAAAGATGAGAGAACTTTGCTTGTCGGAAGTACTGTGCATATAACTAATATATGCAATCTATAATTATAACATCTAGGGGGACCTACTTCGCAACCTCTGATACTATTTTAGTGTATGATATCAAAGTTCAACGGATTAACCTTCTTATTCTCTATCTTCCCCCTGTCCCGACCTAATATTTTAAGTCTCAGGTTCGTATATTTTAATACTTCCGGGATATCTTTTCCAAACGAAAGTACGGGGAAACATACCTTCAACAGATTTAATCATGTATTTATCTACTAGTTTGTCTATAATTAACTAATACTTATTACTTACCGTACTTGAGACACAAAACACAAGATTATCGGGCGTTACTAGTTCATTTTGTTAGGTCCGTGGGCTTCGGATCCCTTTCTGCTTTTTTATTTTTAGTGGTTTTCTTTATTGTAGCCTTTATATTTTTCCCACCCTTACCTGAGAAAATAGTCGATGGAGATGCAGTTTTACAGGGAAGGCTGAGTATTATTCGGACAGTATTATATATAGTAATAGTAACCTTAACTTCAGAAGTGTGGATTTTTTCTGCAGGATACTTCTTCTTAAAGAAGAAACCGCTAGGCTAAATTGGCTTTGCTCCGTCCACCTCATCTATGTTCGATAGGCAGAATGATATGGTCTCAACTTTGTAGAATGGAAATAATCTGAGTGAAAATCCACTATATCTGAGAAGGAAATTACATACAATTCAATCTTATAAGAGCCAAAGTGTAATCTCACATTTTTAGCGAGGGAATTGTATTATTGTCGCTCAATCTGAGCCATTTACCCTTAGCTTTTTTGATCACCACCGAACAAATAGTTATTAGTGATTTTCTATATATCATGAGATTTTTTGACAATTTAGTAAGAAAAAGTTACTATGAATGTTCCCTCATCTCTCTCATCATTAGGTATATTACATACTTTAGTTAATATATTTAAGAAAGGAGGCAACCTATTCTTATCTAATCCCAGTTTTATATCCCTTTTGGATCGTACTGTCCAAGTAATAACCTCTTATTCAATATATTTATTCTAACTTTTTTGTATTCGCATATGAAAAGTATATTAATCAGTCTAATCTTAATAGTAACAGTTGCCACTACGGCCGTAGGAGCGACACAGGCATATTTCTCTGATGTAGAAACCTCTAGAGGCAATACTTTTGCCGCTAGCAGCTTAGACTTAACCATTGATGGGGTAAATACAAATGTAGTCAAATTCACCAGAACAGGATTAATGCCCGGCAGTCAACCTACCGGCAGCTGGACTCTTGCAAACGCCGGAAGTATTAACGGCTTCTTAGATATTCAGAACATAACCGTAGTAAGCGGAGAGAATGGCCTAATAGAACCTGAGGCCGAAGCAGGTGATACGACTAATGACGTTGGCGAGCTTCAGAATGTCCTTAACGTTCGACTCTATTTTGATGTCGACAAGAATAACTCCTATAGTACGGGCGATGTGATGTTCTATAACGGCAAAGTGGGGGCAATACCAAGTAGCTTTGAACTTGATAGAACCATTGCCGCTGGATCGGATGTAAAGATTAATGCCGTCTTCGATTGGTGGACAACTGCGGATGACAACCAAGCGATGACAGACACATTCGAACTTGGAATTGACTTTGAATTAGGACAAACAGCAGCACAATAGTTGTCTTGATATATTCAGATGTTGCACGAGTTTATAAAACTCGTGCAACAAATGGAACTATCAAAAAACATTTTTATTAAAAAAGCAGGTTTAATACTGTGAAGAATAATATTCAGTTAAGAACGAAGGTTTTATATTTTTTGCATAAAGGCCTCTTAGTCCTTCTTCTGTTGGTGGCCATTTTGATGGGTTTGTCTACTATCAATCTATCAGGAAATGCAAGACTATACACAGTACAATCAGGTTCTATGGAACCCTCAATCGACAAAGGAGCATTGATTATCATAAGAGCCTTAGAAAGCTATCAAGTTGGGGATGTCATAAACGTCTCCGAGTCATCAAACTCAGGTGTTTCCGTCACTCATCGAATTGTAGGAATTGAAAATATAGAAAACCAAGTTCATTATATAACTAAAGGAGATGCCAATCAGGATGTGGATTCGGAGAAACGTCGAGAGGAAGATGTACTGGGGAAAGTTATTTTTGATGTGCCATTTATAGGATATCTAATTGATTTTATCAAAACGAGGGAAGGGCTAATAGTATTTATCCTTATCCCTTCAGTATTAATAATTCTTCATGAGATGAGAAATATTGGAAGAGAGGCAAAAAAACTCAGGGAGAGCCGCAAAGAGAAAAGACTTTCTAATTCAAAGGGAAAGGTCGTAAGATTTATAATCGTCATTTTGGCAACATTGTCCATAGTGACAATGAGAACTATGGCCTACATGGTACAACGAGAGACTAGCGGGAATAACACCTTTTCGGCCGGGAAATGGGACGTTCTAAATTCCAGCGTAGTTAAGACCCAAACTAATGGGACAGAAATGGCCTTGAGTATTAGTATTACTCCTACACAGGATCCAACCCCCATACCCACATTGAAGGCGTTTGACGAAGTTCCACTGCCAACTATAGAAGCAATATCTATTCCGATTCCTTCAGTTCATGTTGATGTTTCTCCGATAACTGATTTAAGCTTAGAAACTGAGAGTAGCCTTGGAAACTAAACGTATATTAATATTCGGTCTAATCTTTGGAGCATTTTCATTGATCTTCCCCATCCGAATATTTGCCGCTGACCTCAACATATCCTGCAATCAAAATGATTGCATAGCAGACTCGCAGGACAGCCTTTTCAATCATACAAATATATCTCCGGGTTTTTCCATAATTAAATCTATTCGCGTAGATAATCTGAACACTGATACACCTTGCGAGTTGGAGCTCCAGGCAAAAAGAAAAGGCGAAATTACAACCCCGGACCTGGCGGGAAAGCTATTTATTGCGATAACTAAAGATGAAATATCAGTTTTTGGGAGTGACACATCTCGAACCATGGCCGATTTTCTAAATAAAAGCATAATCCTAGGAGAAATCCCGGCCAATTCTTCGTCCGAATATATTTGGAGGATAGACTTTAATACGGAAAGTGGAAATTCTTATCAACAACTTTCAGTTTCCTTCGACTTCGACCTGACATTTACATGCAATACGACTGATGGGGACCTAGGCAGTAGTCTTGGAGCCACAACAAGTAGATCAAGCAGGAATTTCCTTTCGAGAGTATTGGGGAATGTATTAAGACCGCAGGAGGAAAAATTAGAGGAAAATAATTATTCTGAGACTAAGTCTGAAAGCCCTGCCGCGGTGGATGAAGTCGTTGAGGGCGGGTCAATCCTCGGGGAGAAATGTGAAAACACTCTTCCTTGGTGGATTATCCCTCTCCTTCAGTTAATTATAGAATTAGTAACTATCGCATTTCTATGGTTGAAGAACTCCTTAACCAGACCTTGGTTCGTACCTATTATGACTGGGATACTATTTCAAACCATCTACTATATACTTGGCTGTACTTGCACAAACGATCATTGGTGTACAAAATATCTATACATTAACTTAGGACTAACGATCATTACTCTAGTGGGAGTCCACTTCATAAAGCATAAAAATCCACACTAAAGCACCTGATGATAAAACCTATACGGACTTTCAACTGTCGAGACTGACCTACTTCCAGAAAGTTCACTTTCAGCCTGCCCTTTTCCTTGAGTGTCCACTTACTTCTTGTCTATAGTAAAAAAATTAATCCTTACCACCTAGGAGGTCGAGTAGATTTATCTAAGTTTTAACTATATTATGGGATTATAAATATTATTACTTAAAATATGGGCATTACCCCTCCAACAGATCCAGGTTCAGCTCCCGTCTCCTCAAAACCAACGAAAAGCCGATCCTTGTCGACACTCCTACTTATTTTAGCCTTAGTTTTGACTCTAATTTCTTTTGGAGGATACGTATATTACAAGGAGTTCTATAAGCCCAGTCTCAATCAATCTTCTGTAAACACCGAAACAGATGACACCAGTACTCAGCCTTCGGTAACCGGGGAGCCCGAGATTACGCCTATTGTGGAGGCTATTTCGGTAGAAGAGGCTAGAAAGAGAATCAATGATGCACTAGAACTCTCCTTTAATTCAAACACAGCGTTTTATACCGTTGCAGGAGAAGATGGAGACGAATCAATGTTTAAAGAATACTACACAATTGATAATTCGAGAGAGTACATGGAAGTGATTTCCATGAGGGATTTTACACCGTATAGATATTTCGATTTCTACAAATATCACATTATAAAAGGGAACTATTATTTGCCGGGCGAATACGATACCATCTTAAAACCTGAAGAAGTATCTATTACCGTAAAGGATCTTAATTATTTTAAAGAAACCTTAGAAAGCTATTTAGAGGTTGAAGGATATTCTAAGATTGCAACCACGCAGGAACAAAAAATAGATTCTCATTTAGAAGTCGGAGAAGCTATTACAATCAACGTTAAGGTCCAAGATAATACAAGCGGATTGCTGGATTTTATGAATGCATACGCGGACTACATCCCGGCTGAGTATAAAATTAAAGCAGTAACATACAGTGACGGAAAATTACGAGAGCTAACACTCCCCCATCTATATTCTTATGAGACATTCTGGGGCAACAGCTATGATTCCGAAGTAGGGATAACCTTACCGGAAATATCAGATTGACAACATTCGGAAACTACTAGTGATTATTATTAACCGATAATGCGAATTGCGCTCTCTGGTTTTAATGTAAACTTCATAGCTGGTGCGAACCTCTATCCACGAAAGATAGGAATGGGATTTCTTAAGGCTGGTCATCGAATTCTTATACTTTCCTCAGCTATACCGAAAACGCTCTACCCCGAAGAGAAGATTTCCTCTTATT
>CAYVIR010000030.1:0-8481 GCA_964451645.1 uncultured Candidatus Saccharibacteria bacterium
GTGTCTCCAGTATAACTTTAAATTGGTTAAACCTCAGTGCCCTTAAAATATTGCCCATCAACTTTATATGGTTCACTATCAGGTCTTTCGATTCACTTGTGTTCGTGATGGCCATAGCCAAGGCAATATGCCTTTCCGAATAATCCTCTAGAACTTTAGGGCTCTCCTTCTTGCGATTAATTAGGTCATTTTGTATGTATTGAGAAATAGTCCCGAGAGTGGATCGTGTTAATAAATCTATAAAAACATCTTCCAAGTTGGGGGTAAGATAGAAAATCTCCTTGCCTTTATCTATTGATAGCGATTTGGATATGGGAAATTTACTAAAATCTTTTTCTATGCTGCCTTTATTATCAGATAGTAATGGGAAAGATAAAAGTTGGATTCCTGCTTCACTCATTTGCTGTCGGAGGTAATTCTTCAGATTGTCCAGGAAGATGATACCTCGCTCCTTCAATATCGGATAGGATAGATAACTCTGTGAGAATTGATCCAATAAACCGATGCTTTCAGCGATTTCTATGCTACTTATTTCGCTTAGTTTCTTTAGATTATTTAAATACTCATCCAGTTTTCTTTTAGATTCAAAGGATATGCCGAATATTTTCTGCATAACAGGCCTTGAAGTATCATTCATCCAATGGGACTTTGAAATCTTTATTAATTTAAAATGATCTAGTTCCTTGGTGTTCTTCACATGAGGCCCTCTACATAAATCTATAAAATCGTCTCCTGTTTTATAGAAGCTCACTTCTGCATCAGGGATTTTACTTAAGAGATCGGTTTTATATGTCTCTCCTAATTGCAAAAGTGTCTGCAAGGCTTGTTCCCTGGGGATTGTAATACTAGTGAAAGGAAGTTCTTCATCGATTATCTTTTGCATTTCTTCTTCTATCAGGTGTAAGTCATCAGAAGTAAAAGCATGAGGAGAATCAAATTCATAATAAAATCCTGTGTCAGTAACAGGACCAATTCCAATTTTGGTGTCAGAGTATAACCTCTTAACCGCATAAGCCAAGATATGAGCAAGACTATGTCGTTGTTTCTCTAATTGATGTTGTTGAGCAGTATTCATTTTTACTATGTATAAATTATTCTGTTTTATGCCGGTACTCCAGAAGATTAGGTTACTTATATGTACTTTTTCTGTTAATAGTTGCTACAGGATTTGCCTGTCTGCGCAGGCAGGAACCTGTGACCTTCTTGTCTGCCAAAGCTTCAAGCCTAGACAGATCGCACGTCATCCCGCATCCAGTATGGGTAGTACAGGATTCGCCTGCCTACGCAGGTAGGAACCTGTGACCTCTCGCACGTCATCCCGCTAATGTGGGCAGTACAGGACTTGAACCTGTAACCTTTCGCACGTCAAGCGAATGCTCTACCAGTTGAGCTAACTGCCCACACTAGCGGGACTACCAGCTGAGCTAACTACCCATACTGGATGCGGGACTAACCAGTCCCTCTTTCTTCAAAATCTTCGATTTTGCCAGAAAGAGAGGATCCTCGCCCACACCAAAAGGAATATATATTCCCTTCTCAAAATATTGTCAACCGAACTTAGTATTAAAACCGATTATCTTCTAGAGATTATCTTATCAATAAGACCATACTCTTTAGCTTTCTCCGCAGTCATATGTTTATCCCTATCGCTATCTTTCATTACCACATCGTACGTTTGCCCAGTATTTTTTGAGAGTATCTTTGTAAGGAGATCTTTTAGTCGTAGTATCTCTCTAGCTTCAATCTCTATATCGCTTGCTTGCCCTGTAATTCCACCACTTACTAATGGTTGATGCATATGTATCATGGTGTTGGGTAAAGCAAATCTCTTTCCCTTTGTTCCCGCCGATAATATCAAAGTCCCAAATGAAGCTGCAGTTCCAATTGCCACTGTGCTTATATCCGGTTTTATATAATTCATCGTATCAAGGATTGCCAGCCCGGAGTAAATTACTCCCCCTGGACAATTTATATATATTGTTATATCTTTCTCTTTGTCTTCTTTCTCGAGAAAGAGCAATTGAGCTATCACTGCATTTGCAACTTGATCATCTATCCCGGTGCCTAAGAAAATTATCCTATCCTTAAGCAGTCTTGAGTAAATGTCATAGGCTCGCTCCCCTTCTCTTGTTTTTTCAATTATGGTAGGGACTAAATAACTCATAGCGAATAAGTTTTATAAATGGAAGTCTATTAATTATAGAGTATTTGTCACGCCAATAAAACACGAATAATAAACACCTACTAATAAACACCTACAAAAATGCCTCCTTACGGAGACATCTTTGCTTGCACTTTTAACTATTTTTACTGCCTTTTGCTTATATTTAGTTGTGATATTAATTTAACAGAATGTAATCTGTTCTGTCAAGAATATTTGAACAGGAAAAACGTGGGTGATTAAATTTCTTGTACAGTCTTCTTTCTGTAGTGACAGAGGGCGATTACGGATGGGTATGTTTCTGTATGGATTTAACAAAAAGTTTGCTGATAACGATTGGAGTAAATATTTACCTTAAGATCTAGTTAACAAAAAATTTAGATCCAGTCGAGATTGAGTATTTTTCACTAAGGCCGGCATTGATTTCCAATACGTACTTGGAGGGTGTATTTGACCGATAGTAAATGTCCTCTCTTAGCGGTGTAGTATTCGAGGCTATATTTATTACTTCAAATTCTTCGTTCAGAAAAATGATATCAAGGGATATCAGTGTATTTTTCATCCAGAAGTTTCTAGTTGCATTGTCTGGGAAGATAAAGATCATCCCTTCATTTTCAGGCATGGAGGCTATATTCATTAATCCCTGTGTTCTTGTCTCCTGAGTATTTGCCACTTTCACATTAAAAACATATTCTCCTGAATCAGTTTGCACTGATATGGCCTGAGAAGGAAGATGTTGAAGATTATTCGGGATAGGATCGATGAATATTTTCTGCGAATTGCTGATGAATTTCAAGAAATATGTTATTAGAACAAATAGCCCAAGCCCTAGAGAAGCCATAATTAAAAATAACGATTTGTTATCTATGGCTTGTAGATTAGACCTTTCGTTTAAATTTTTTCTCAAGTTCATTTTTAGATAAAGCCCAAATTATTGGCCGTCCATGCGGACAGGAATACGGTTGTTTACATTTTAAAAGGTTATTTACTAGGTGTTTTGCTTGTTCTGTAGAGATTTTTTCACCTGCTCTTATGCTTCCATGGCAAGCTAGGGTGGCCATAAATTTCCATACAATTGGCGTTTCTTCTTTAGTAGAATAGTCTTTTATGGTTTCTAATATCTCCTGCAAAGCTTGGGTGAAGTTCTTGTTAGCTAGGATTTCAGGTACTGCAGTTATTTTGAAGTAATTATCCTGGATAGAAAATTCAAAGCCGATTCTTCTTAGCTCTTTTGAGGAGGAATTAAGTTTTATTTTATCTTCCTCCGATAAGAAGATGGATTCTGGCAGCAGGAGTTCTTGATTAGGAAGATTAGTCTTTTTTTCGAAATCAGACATTATCCTTTCGTAAGAAATTCTCTCGGCTGCCGCATGTTGATCGATAATCAATAGTTCATTTTTGCTCTCTGTCAATATATACGTTTTCATTATTTGGATCACTTGGAAATCAAGGGTATCGTATTCCTCATGTTGTGAGCTTTCATGAGCTAGTATAGGTTGGAGCAGATTTCGAGTAAAGTCGAGGCCCATATCAGAAGATTTGTGAGTCTTTGTTGCTGTGGATATTCCTTTATAGACCTTTGAGTCAGTTAAGAGATTCGGGGCCATTACGTTGTCCCCTTGATTAGAATTAAACCTAACTTTAAGCTCCTCTCGTAATGTCTTTTCTAACGAATTCCTAAACGTCTTCGTTATTATTTGGAAAATTTCACGGGGGTTATCGAAACGAACCTCTGTCTTGCGTGGATGCACATTCACATCGACAATTTCAGGATCTATTTGAAGATTAATAAAGAAGACAGGAGACTGATGTTGCATGAGATTCGTACCGAATCCGACTTTCGCAGCTTTGATGATAAATGAATCATTAATTGGACGTTTATTTACAAATATAAACTGAAGGGAATTATCAGAACGGTTCAATGAAGGATGTCCGATAAACCCTTCTAAAATAATTTTTTTTTCTTCAAATGATACAGGAATTAAGAATCCATCAAGGTTCGGATAGATATCCTTGATCCTTTCTTTCCATGTGTTCCTTCTATGTAATGTATAAACTTTTCTATGGTTGTGGTGCAGTTCGAAGCTTATGTTGAAGTTTATTAATGCAATTTTAATAAATAGGTTCAATATATATTTATACTCGGTACTCTCAGATCGTAGAAATTTCTTGCGAGCCGGAATTTTTTGAAATATATTTTTAACTATTATACTTGTTCCTTTGCTCCTCGCTGTCGCCTCCGTTAGCTCTATTCTATCGTCCTTCTTGCTCACTTGAATCGGGACACTGGAATCCGACTTCGTGTAAATAATAGTTTCCGCTATGCTACTTATGCTTGCTAGGGCTTCTCCTCGAAAACCCAATGTAAGAATATTCGTAAGGTCTTTTATATTTTGTATTTTAGAAGTAGCATGTTGAACTAAAGATAGCTTCGCATCCTCTTTATCCATGCCACTGCCATTATCTTGAACCTCAATATAATTAATTCCTCCTCTTTCAATATATATTTTAATTTCATCGGCCCCGGAGTCAATGGAATTCTCTACTAGTTCTTTTACTACCGAAGCAGGTCGCTCCACCACCTCTCCTGCAGCGATTTTGCTTATAAGTTCTGGATGTAATAGGCGAATATGACTAGTCATTTATAGTTATTTCCATCTGCGGTGAATTAAATACAATGTCAAGTCCATACGAAGTATGGGTGTTTAGATCCTCAGGTATAGTACTGCTAATGTATTTTACGAAAACTTCTTCTCCTGTGGGATCAATTTCGTCTATATTGGGCTCTATGCTTATTATTATTTCATATTGACCATTGGCTATATTGACTGGAGCCTCTATATTTCCTGGCATATTCGTAAGAAAATCTTCTCCCGGGAAATAATATGGTGTTGCTGTGAGGGAGTATGAGTTGGAGTTATCTGATTGATCGGCCTTGAGAAATCTCCCCATCCCCAGAGAAGTTGCCGTATCCATATGTATGAGTCTAGCTTCGAATATGAATCCTTCAGGGATTCCAGGCAAACTTAAGCTTTGACCTAGAGATTCCGTAGTAAACCATATTCCGCTCTGTTCGTTGATTGTAGTATTCCCATCTGTGGGAGTTGCTAGCAATAGGCTATTTTCTCCTTGTGTTTCGGGTAGATCGAAGTTCAGCACAGTGGCTTCATTTTTGACTTCTGTAGACATAAACAATAGTCCTTTCTTCTCGTCCCTATCCCCTTCACTCTCAATTGTAATAGTAAATTGAGTAGGTGTACCCCAGTCTTCAATTTCTAATTTCCTAAGTTCAGACCCATCAAGGCTTGTCAGATTTCCATTCACAAAATTGAATCGTTTTAAAAACCTTGTCTTCCCATCCTCTTCTTCTGCCCAGAGAGCGTAATGTCCTAATTGGATGGTTGGGAAATTTAAAGCATTCAGATTAAGAAGTTGATAGTCGCTTTTATTATCCACCTGTGAATAATATTTATTGCGGATTAATATGACACTGGCAATAGTGATACAAAAGATAACAATACACGCAATAAGTGCGAAATTCTTGGTTGGTTCTGTTAAGATGCTTTTCCTAAGCATAGGTCGAGGCAATATAATGCATTCTGAGTATACTACGCTTGGACGATTTTTACTCCTGATGCCTTCAATTTTTGTTGCCTAAATACACACAGAACGTTCAGGCTATCTCCGTCCGCCTCTCCAACCACCACATGCTTTTGTAAAGTAGTCTTAACAAGATCACTCCCATGTAATCTCTTGAGAGTTATAGGTTTCCTAATTGCCGGATCTGTGAAAGCTCCCAAAGTGGTAATAATTTTTGATCGTACACGCCAATCTATCCGTGCTAAGTCGTCTTTAGCTTTGTTAGTATATATCACGTTCATGGTTGATTTATCTCGAAAAGTTTCTCAATATCTTCTTGAGAGTATGATGGCCCCTTATACGCCTCAAGAGATGTAAGTTGAAGATAATATTTGTCAATGAGTTTCTCCTCCATTTCCTTTAGGAGTATCTTGATCTGATTACGGATCAAAGCTGAAGGAGAAAGCCCTAATTTCCTAGCATAATAAAAAAGGAGATCTTTCTCCTCTGGCTCCAATCTAATCGCCAATTTTGTCGTCATATTATTCTTCATGACATATCCATTATAGCAATTTCAAATCGTCATGTCTAGGATACATAAGTTTGTAGGTGACCTACTGAGGCGGTTATTGGCAAGAAAACGACTATAGGATAGTATGTACTTGGCTCAAGAAGTTACTATGGGTTAGTATTCTCCCTCGCTATATTTAGAAGTTTCCGATTTGTTAAAACCGAGAAAAAATATTTCAGTTTTAGGTGTTATTCCAAGTTTACTTCGAGATTGGTCATATATTTTTTCGAATATTGCCAGAATATCGCTGGATTTAGCACCTTCCTTGGTTTCGATAAATGCTGCATGCCTATCTGAGATCTTTGCCATTCCAACACTATATCCCTTCAAACCTAATATTTGGTCTATGATATAGCCCCAACTATTGCTCTGAAGTCCTAGGTTCTTTTGGACTTCCGCAGGAATATTTTGGAAACAGCATCCTGCACTATTAGCTGGCTGTAGGCGTTTCCTTGTAGCCCAGGCTATAGATGTTTGCCTTGCCCGTTCTTTGTCACCTTCTCGTAGGATTAGATCAGCAGATAATATAACGTCTTGACTGTCATGAAAAATGGAGTAATCATAGTCAAATTTAAGGTCATTGTTTCTTAATACAGAGACTTCTCCAGAATTTTTTAGGACTTTTGCGCTATATACTACTTCTGAAAAGAATCTACTGCCTCCATGGATATTATTATATATAGCCCCCCCTATTGTTCCTGGAATACCTGCAAACCATTGGAGTCCTGTCACGCCTCTATCAATTAGGACATTAATTAAAAGTGGCAAATATATGCCACTTTCTACACTCACTCTAACTTGTGGGTATTCAGTTTCATCATAGTCAAGATCTTTGAAGTCGTAGTATTTGTCCTTATCAACAGCCTGTAATCTAGCTCCAACTTTTCTTTCTATCTTAACTGCTTCCTTTCTCTTCCCAAGGATAGTTATATTATTACTTGAGTTTTTTATCACCAAGCCTCTAATTCCTTTGTCCGAAATAAGGACATTACTACCCCAGCCTAATACTGTAAAAGGGATATTATATTTCTTTGATATTCGTATAGCTATTTCTAAGTCGGCAGATTTCTTTGAATGCACATAAAGATCCGCAGGCCCACCGATCTTCCAGGTTGTAACTTTTGCCAGAGGAAAATCAGTTTCAACCTCCAATCCGGCATCAACAAGTTCATTTTTTAGAAGTTGGTGTGTTTTTATATTAGACATTGTTTAAAGTAGCCTTTATTCGTCGTATTCCAGCGCCACTACTCTCTTCCTTTAATATTCTAAACTTCCCGAACTTGCGAATGTTTTCTATATCCTCTACGTGTGGCCCTCCGCAAAACTCCTTAGAAATGATAGTATCAGAGCCACGGTCTTTTATGAAGTAAACAGTTACTAAATCCCCATATGACTTGCCAAATTCCATTTCCGCTCCTATTCTCTCTGCTTCCTTTTTTGGCATAATCTTTTTCTCTACTATCAAGTCACTTTCAATATACTGATTAACTTTCTGCTCTATCGAACGGAGTGTATCTTCTTCTAATTTCTCATTATGGGAGAAGTCCATACGAAGTCTCTCTGCAGTAATGTTACTACCCTTTTGTTTTACATGGTTTCCGAGCTCTTCCTGTAATGCGGCTAATAATATATGGTGGGTGGTATGGAGAGCCGTTGTTTTTTCAGAATGGTCAGCAAGTCCGCCTTTGAACTTTTTCTCGGCACCTTCTCGGCTTTGCGCTTTGTGTTTCTCAAGGTTAAGATTAAAATCTTTCAATATAGTATTTTTTTCTTTATCTGTAAGATCCCCTTTGTCATTTATAGTCTCACTAGAAATCTCCTCAAGAATCATTTCTATAGGAAAGCCATATGTTTCATAAATAAAAAATGCGTCCTGGCCGGTGATCCGGATACCCAGGCCAGTATACTTCTGAAGTTCTTTCAGTCCTTTATCAAGTGTTTTCGCGAACTTTAATTCTTCTTTCTCTAATTCATTCAGTATTTTGCTTTGTTCTTGAAGCAAGTGGGGATAATATCCACTCATACGTTTAATTACAGACTGAGCTAATCGAACAGTAAAGTTGCTTTGTATCTCAAGCTTGCGGGAAGTTCTAATCATCCTTCTAATTAGACTTCTCAAGATATAGCCTTGATCTTTATTTGCTGGGATTATGCCGTCAGATATGATAAA
>CAYVIR010000031.1:0-8420 GCA_964451645.1 uncultured Candidatus Saccharibacteria bacterium
AGGTCGAGAGGCTTATCCCGGCGATGTGTTCTATTTACATTCCCGTTTGCTTGAGAGATCATTGCAATATTCTGAAGAATTAGGTGGAGGCTCTATTACCGCTTTGCCCATAATAGAAACCCAAGCAAACGATCTTTCCGCCTATATCCCAACGAACGTCATCTCAATCACTGATGGGCAAATCTACCTTGATCAGGATTTATTTAATGCAGGTCAGAAACCGGCATTGTCTGTAGGGCTTTCAGTTTCTAGAGTGGGTGGTGCCGCACAAACTAAGTCCACTAAGAGCGTGGCCGGTAAAGTTAAGTTGGATTTAGCGCAATTCCGAGAATTGGCAGTTTTTGCACAGTTAGGATCGGAATTGGACGAGGCGACAAAGTTACAGCTTGTTAGGGGAGAACATATAACAGAAGCTATAAAACAAGCTCAGTATCAGCCTTTGCCAATTCCCGAACAATTAATAATAATGTATGCTGCGAGTCAAGGCTATCTTGACGCTCTGCCACTCCCTGAAATTGCGAATTGGAAGAAGAGGGTAATATCGACTTTTAAACAAAAGTATTCCGAAGTATGGACGATTCTTGAGACTGGCAAAGAGAAGGTAGAGGGAGAGTTGGCAGAAAAACTCTTAAAAATAATCGAATCATATGGCGCTTAGAGAAATCAAAACCAAAATCGGCAGTCTGCAGAATACCGGAAAAATCACCAAGGCAATGGAAGTCGTGAGTTCTGTTAAACTGAAAAAAGTTGAGCATTCTACTTTGAATGCAAATAATTACCTAGAGACAATGAAGGAATTCTTGTATGAATCAGTTCAGACCGACGTGCAACTTGATTTGCCTTTATTCAGTGCAAAAGATGAAGAAGTTACCGATGCATTGGTTATTGTTATTGGGAGCGGCAAAGGTTTAGTTGGCCCATTACTACATCAGTTAAAAGTTGAAGTTTATGACCTTGTTTCAACCCTTAAAGAGGATAATATTACCCCACATTTAGTTTCTGTAAAGTCAAGAACACTTGATATTTTACGTGAACTAAATCTCAAATCGGAATATCACTTCACAGGCAGTTTTGAAAATGCTGATACGAGTGAAATCACCCCCTTGAAGAAGATAATTATGGAATATTATCCAAAAAAAGTACAAAAAGTCTATGTTGTTTTCATGAAATTTAGGAATGCCTTTGTACAGGAGCCGATATCCGAAAAGTTTATTCCGCTGGATAAGGAGGATTTTCCTGCTCCCATAGAATCTAGTACAAATCGATCAGGGTTTAGTTTTGAACCCGAGGCCAGGGTAATTTTACAAAGTTTACTTGAGGATTACTTGGAGGCTTTTTTGATTTATACACTTCTAAATTCAAGTTGTAGTGAGTATGCATCGCGTGTGGTGACGATGAAGCAAGCTACGAGAAATGCCAATGATTTACAAAGACAATATCAACTACAATACAACAAGCTGAGGCAGACTCAGATTACCAGTCAAATTCAGGAGACATATTTAAGTAGTTATACTCAATAATTATGGCCAACAGTAAAGGTAAAATTTCAGCGGTTAAGGGTGTAGTAGTAGACGTGGCTTTTGAGGATGAAAAACAAATTCCCAACATTAATGCAGCCTTGTTTGTTCCGAAATATGATTTAACCTTGGAAGTTCAGCAGCATCTCGGCCATAATATTGTAAGGGCTATCGCCTTAGGAGCAACAGAGGGTCTACACCGTGGTGCGGAGGTCGAAGTAAGGCCTGAAGGTATTACTGTGCCGGTAGGAGCGGAGACTTTGGGGAGAATCTTCAATGTGCTAGGAGAAGAAATCGATGGAAAACCCCCAGTAAAAACAAAGAATAGATGGTCAATTCATAGACAACCTCCTGAAATGCTTGAACAGGCAGTTGAGACAGAGGTCTTTGAGACTGGCGTTAAGATTATCGATTTGATATGCCCTTTCATCAAAGGGGGTAAAATAGGTGCATTTGGTGGGGCGGGAGTAGGAAAAACTGTGGTCATCCAGGAACTTATTTATAACCTAGCGACCAAACACGGGGGATATTCTGTATTTGCAGGAGTGGGAGAGAGAACACGTGAGGGGACGGCATTGTATAAAGAAATGCAAGAATCGAAAGTGATTGAGAAGACGGCTTTGGTATTTGGACAGATGAATGAAACGCCTGGTGTCCGTATGAGAGTGGCCTTGAGTGCTTTGACAATGGCCGAATACTTCAGAGACGAGGAAGGAAAAGATTTGCTCCTCTTCGTCGATAATATCTTTAGGTTTACTCAGGCGGGATCTGAGGTTTCAAGCTTGCTTGGTCATGTGCCGTCAGCTGTGGGATATCAGCCTACATTGGCACAGGAACTAGGCTATCTCCAAGAGAGGATTACCTCGACAAAGTTTGGTTCGATTACTTCTTTCCAGGCCATTTATGTGCCGGCAGACGATTATACTGATCCCGCACCTGCTACGACGTTTTCTCATCTAGATTCTACAAAAGTCCTGGAAAGAAGTTTAGCAGAGCAAGGGCTTTACCCGGCCGTAGATCCATTAAATAGTACCTCTTCTGCTTTAACTGAGGATATTGTCGGACAGCGACACTATCAATGTGCTAGAGCTGTACAGTCGATTCTTCAACGATATAAAGAGTTACAAGATATAATTGCTATTTTAGGCATAGATGAGCTTTCTCCGGAAGATAAGCTTGTGGTGGCAAGAGCTAGAAAGGTACAGAGGTTTCTAACACAGCCCTTCCATGTAGCGGAAACGTTTACAGGCCGTGAAGGTCGCTATGTAAAAATCGAAAATACTATCAAGGGATTTGAAAGGATTATTCAAGGAGAACTTGACGAGATACCAGAAAGCTACTTCTTTATGAGAGGGGAGATAGATGAAGTGATAAATGATTATGAAAAAAGCAGAAAATGAGCTTACTTCATATTAAAATCAACTCAGCCCGTAAATCTTCAGAGTTAACTGAGGTTAAAAGTCTTTTCCTCCCTACTGTGAATGGAACAGTGGAAGTGCTTCCCGAACATATGGCTTTAATCACAGAGCTTGATCAAGGGGAAATACGGATCCAAACCCAGGATGGGAAGGACATATCATTCCTTGCCAGTAGGGGGTATGCGAGAATTAAGGACAACGAGGTTGTGCTTCTCCTAGATGAAGTTGATCAGGCAGATGAACTCGTGAAAGAAGAGATAGAAAAAGCGATAGAGAGTGCTCAAACGATGATGAGTAAGACTGAATTAAATCCAACCGAATTAATTCAGCTGGAAAAGAGACTTCGATATGAGAGGTTCAAGCTCGAGAGTATAAATGGATAAGTAACGTATTAAGCCTCTTTCAATATAAATTACGATGTTGATCTACCCAGCCGCCCAATACTTCTCCTGTCATCTCTTCTATACTAGGACAGTGAGGGATTTCAATCTCAAACGGAATCGATAGATCTGTCTGCCATTGATTGTGATCAGGATTAATGCGTAGTATTAGGCGGGAATCATCATCTTGTACAAACAGATGGATAATTGAAGGCCTTCTATAAGTATCTGTGCTTCTTCCAGTCTTTATTACAGTATGGCCAGTAGTGAGAGGGTGAGGCTTAGTTCCATTATTCTGACCTTCTTCCCATCGGTATGTTCGCTCAGGAATATTTAACGATAGATGGAGTCTTTGGGTCACTTGATCTCTCGCATTCTCGGGAGGAAGTCCATTACTATCATAACCTAGATCAATTGCGACCCTACTTGGCCTGTAAAAGCCACTCTCTCTTCCTAGAAATCTAGTCTTAATCCAGGTGCCACTTAGATTTAATACGTCGACTGAAGGAAGGGTATCCTGTAAAGAAGGCTCCAGGAAAGTCCTTTCGGTTCTCCAGTTGTATTGAATAGCCGATCTTCCTCCGTTGAATTTCAGAAAGTGAGGTAGGAGGTTATTGCCGGCTCGCGCTTGGAATTGTGCAGAATACCAGTCTGGTGGAGGTATTAAGTAGGGCCTATCTTCCCATTCATTAAGAAAGATCTGCCATCCTGCTACACCGGCTTCGTATTGGGCCACTCGTATGGGTCTTCCCGTGACAATATCTCTCATATCTCTCGGGCTTGTCACTTTTATTTCCCCGGGCAAGGGATGCTCTTGAAGCATTCTTCCTGCTATATCCCACTGCAAAGGTGTCAAAGCTTGTTCAGGCATATTCACACCATAAGCTTTGTATAGGTCATCTATGACTTCCATATCTATTTGCCGATAATAAAGTATAAAATTATAACAAAAAGAATAAATATCAAGGAAAAGTATTTCTACTCTGGAAATACTTCCCTTATATAAGTTTGTCTATGCTATATCGCACACTTATTAAGTAAGGTTTGTGAATAGTAGTCAAATTCAACGGGATCGAAGGTTGTTGTGGTTTCTCCATTTAAACAGTAGCGTTCTTGAGCGTAATGATATTCCCTTAAGAACCATCCATAAGCAGAATGAATGTCTTCCCATTGCGGATGTAGCCACCCTTGTTGCCCAAAAAAAGCCACTCTGTCAGGTACGGGGGAGGGCACATATTGTGCAAAACTACTTATGACTTCTGGATGGAAATCTAGCGCCCTCAGATAAGTGATTGTTTCCAAATCAAGCCAACTTTGGACTAGTCTTAAAAACGGGATCTTAAATCCGAGTTGAGGAACTTCTCCGCTAGCTTCATAGTAATATTGTTCACAATTTTCACGGTTGAAGATTGGCAAACGTGCATGTATCCCGGTTGTAGCTGCTCTTGCATACTGTCTTCTATTCCTATCTTTAATATCATTGTATATATTCTTATCTTTAAGTTCATTCATTATTCTTACTCGGGTGTCGAAGAAAATTTGAGGATTTCCTGCAACAAGGTCAGACCAAAGGAGGAAATCCGGATAAGCTTTGGGCTGTAGACCTTTTACCAATGATAGCTTCTTGTCTTTAGCCAAGTCATATACAGAAAGAATACGCTGGTCTACGTGGACACCATGATCTCCTAGATATTCAGCCAGATCCCAGCCGGGATAGTCTGCGGCATTTTGGGCTAGTACCGCAATATCAGTTGACGTTTTACTGTGTCTCTCCATACGTCCATCGCTTCCGACTACTACCAGTGAGTAAGGGTCATAAGGAGTAATAAAAGGTTCTAATAATCCTCTTAGACTATGATGCCACTGCCGATTCTCTTGTTCTACAATCTGTAGATACCATTGTGGATCGACGTTGTATATTTGGTCACCCAAAGGAGCTAGACCTCTAAACATAGTATGTGAATCTATAAAAATAATTGGAGTGGGCTCGAAGATGATATAATAGCTCAATATAAATTTCAACTATGCCTTGCGAATTTTATCTAACATTACAGATTAATCAGGTCGATGGCTTACACGTTACATCTGATATTCCAAGTGATAGCAGCCTTTCCCAAGATTATTCCCAATTAACTCTGGAAGAGATAATTTGGTTACAAAAAAATGAGCAGAATGAGGTAGGTTCAGAAAGTGAATATAGATATTGTCCTAGAGGACTAGAGCCTCAGGGTGCACAACCAGATGGAACAACAAGTTGTCCCTTCTACGATACATTTGTTTGTGGCCGGGCTTATTCGGAATATGCGTACTGTCCTACAGACCGCAGAAGACAGGCTACTGGCCTATATCAATATGGCGAAATAGATGACTGGAATTATTAGAAGGTTAACTTACGACTTCTCTTTCTGTGTAAGTCCATCGGCGTGTTCTGCAGGTGAATAAATAGTATACAACTTTAGAGACTCAGTAGAAGAAGTGTTTGTGACGTTATGAAGCACTCCTGAGGGGATTACAAAAGCATCTCCACTCTTAACGTTGAATACTTCATCTCCCAAGACAACCTTACCCAGTCCCGATTCAACTCGAATAAATTGATCATGACCTTCATGCTTTTCAAGTCCAATCTCCTCTAAGGGTTTAACATCCATAAGTACTAGTTGGATAAATTCGCCTGTGAACAGAACTTTTCTAAAGTTCGTGTTTTCGAGTGTCTCCTGCTCAATACTATCCAGATATCCTTGTTTCGACTTGTTCATTGGAATTATTAAAAGTTAATATATACTTAGAATACGCTCATTTTCTTGCCTTGTTAAGAGGAATGAATGGATAACCCATGTGGAGGATGAAAATAAGGCGGCATTACTAAAGAATATATTAGAGATGTAAATATTGAGCGGGGGGTATATAATAATTGGATCAATTTATATTTATTTATCTCATAAACATTATGAATATTAAAGAAATATTGGGAAAACTCGGGATTTTGAAAGTTGGAGTAAATGCGGGTACATATAAAAATGCGGATGAAAGAAGTAATGTTGTTACAGACGAACCTGTTGATAATCAGAGTAGTGACAGTTCCTCTAATTAAATAATTGGGGGGATAAGGATGAAAATTTTTCCCTTATCATATAAAACATTTCAGCAAAGTTCGGATTTGTTGTTTTCCTTGGGACTAGATACAAGAGAAGAGATAGAGCATCATCTATCGGATATGTCGCAATATTATGTTGCTACTGAAAGAGAGGAAGTTGTCGGGATAATTGGCTGGTATCAAGACAATGTAAATTATGCCAAAGAGGCTATGGGAGAATTATTCCCGGGAGAGCGTGCATACTGGGTGGGCTTCTTCGGAGTTGCCTCAGCACATCAAAATAAAGGCATAGGTAAGCTGTTAATTCAGCACTTGGAAGATATATTATTGAGAATGAACGCCAATGAGTTGTGGGTTTCTTCAGTCCCGGATGCAGCGGCTTACTATCAAGGAAGAGGTTTTTACATAATTTCTTCTGGTGAAATCCATGGAAACAGGAAGATCTTCCTTAAGAAAGATTTAGAACAAAGTAGAGGATAAATATATCAATATTTTTTAAGTTTTCCTTATGCATAAAGCTAAGGCTATAGTTATCGGGTGTATCGATTTTAGGTTCAGAGGAGCTATAGATAAGTTCTTACAAACTCAGGAGTTTGGAGATAGCTATGATTTAATAAACATTGCAGGAGGAAGTAGAGATTTTATAAGTCCTGTCGAAACGGCTGATGGACAGTATGTATGGAAACAGCTTGAACTCTCTTTGAAGCTGCATGATCCGGACATGATTGTTTTTATTGATCATCAAGATTGTGGTGGCTATGCCCAGGATGGGACCATCCCAGGAGGTTTGGTTTTACAAGAAGATATGGATAAACATAAAGAATTTTTGCAAAAACTACAGATTATAGTAGCTGGGAAGTATCCGGGTAAAATATTAAAAGCTTTTCATGCTGATTTGGAAGGAAATGTTCATGTTTTAATCCCATAGATAGTCTATTCGAATCCCCTTTAAAATATACAAAACTGTTTTTGGATTTATTGATTGTGGTATAATCACGACCTATATTAACCTATAGCATGCCGCATTACGACTCATATTTCCCTTCAGGCCGAGAGGCAGAGGCAGATCCCAATGTTTTAAACAATTTTCTTGCCTGTAGCGAGAGAGTCCCTTCGGGAGGACTGCGTAGCCAGGCATTGCTGTGTGTGGACGAAAGAGCTAGTACATGTGGAAAACAAATCGACGAAAGTGATGAGGGGCTGATTTATCTTAATCTGCCGGGAGCAGGTATTGAGTTCATCTCAGATGACGATATATTGAGAATGATCACTAGAAGTAATGGAGTTGTTGATATTTATGCGCATAGGTTTTGCGGTTGGGGTGTATTGAAGTTTAATGAATTCTTGAGAAGCGAAGATGAAGAAGCGGGAGAATATAGCGGACATGTCCGAGTCCTTAACCTTATTGAGGAGGCGATTTACGATCCAAAGTTTCAGGAACAATATAACATTCAAGGCGGGGAAGAAGATGGAATAATGGAGGAAGCGGCCCTATTTATTGACAACCATTACTTAAAAGGCGGAGTACATGACTTGAGTATTGATCACGAGTGGGAGGAGTTTTTCCAAAGGGCATTTGTGTATGGTGAGGCCTTGGATTTACAACGTCGGATAGAAGCGTATTATTCTGTTGTAAAAGATAGCGGGTATCCATGTCCGCAAGAATTGGTAGTAAGTGTTCTTATCGATCCGCTAGAGGGACCTCCTCATAAGCATATAGCCAACGCTGCAGTAGCAAATTGTACCGGTCGATCTATTACCTCCCGCTTTCAAGTCGATGGGGCAGACGCTTTCTTTGCCGATGTCAACGATGGGAATATCTTACAGGTGCTTGGACTGATATTTCAAATAATGGAGGGAGATCACTCAGACACCAGTGAGACTCATCATAAGGCATATGTATTTTGCGAGGGGCAAGAACAGTTGCAATATCTTCAAGAGGTACTCCAGGATCTCACGGGGATTACTAGAGATATATTCTTGTATCTTGTCGAAGAGTGAGCACGGACTT
>CAYVIR010000032.1:0-8385 GCA_964451645.1 uncultured Candidatus Saccharibacteria bacterium
TCTGTATGACACATTCATAGGGAAATTTTAATTTAAGCTTCCTTCTCCGTAGCGAAGCTGCATTGATATAGGGAGGTTTTTTAAAAGGCACTCCTAGGGGAATATTTAATACATCCGATGAACCTTTCTGTTTTTTATCTACTCTTCCCAGTAGAAATAAATAATCCGGTCTGTGTTTAAAACCACTTTTTGAATTTCGAGTATAGCTAATATTTCTATAGAGATTTATATTACCTATTGGAGATTTAGTATCAATATCCCCTCTATAATTCACTAACTTTCCTAGATAATCGACGAATATACTTGTAGATAGGCTCTCGAGTATTTCATTTGCCTTGATATCTAGACTCTCTAACGAGAGGCTTTGCTGTAAATAACCCCAACTATCTATAATCACAAGTATATTAGTACGTTTCATTCTAGAAATCCATTCCAACACAGTGGCAAGCGTGATCCACCCACTCCAAATCATCTCTCCTGAGAGGATAACGACTTCTGTCTTAATATCAATATCCTTGAAAAGTTTATTAAAAATGGCTTTGTTTAATTCGCCTGAATATTGATCCTCAGGAATTATCGGATGAACACACATTGCATCGTAAAGGACTTCTTTACTTAATGAGAACTTTTTTAGAATCGACCTCCCTAAGCTATCGGAGAAAGACTTTTCAGTATGTATTTCACGACTAGTGATCTGACCTTTTGTAATTTGGAAGTAGTTGGAAAAGCTGAATTCAAAATAACTCACATCACAGCCAATATCAGTCTCTATGAGTTGCACGTTTTTTGATACAAAATCCTTATTACGATCTTCTAAACGTAACGATTCTGAGTTAAATGTCGAGGGTTCTAGAGTCCGGCCTATGCCGTTGGAAAGCTGATTAATTCTAAAAATGTTTAAGGAATCTTTAAGGATCGTGTGGCTTTCACTAAGCAAATATTCACGGGCAAAATGCTCTCCAAACATCACAAATCTTGATGCATTGGACATGGGGCAGAATGAATGTATAAATAATCTTACTTAAGTCAATTCATTATATGGAAGGAGAGCCATATATCTAGCCCTCTTTACTTCGCGAGCAAGCTTTCTTTGACATGCCGGGGATACACCTGTTCTCTCAGGATTAATCAATCTTCCTCTAGTAGTTATAAACTTCTTAAGCTTGTACACATCCTTATAATTTATCCTGCTTTTATCCTTATGAAATGGACAAGAAGGCTTCGGAAGTTTTTTTAATTTTCTTTTGTTATTTTTCTTATTTACCATAATCTATTAGATTAAAACAAATCTTCACCTTCATCTTCAGAAGGACTCTGAGAAGGCTCCTCTTCTTCTACGGATGTCGCTTCTTCGTCCGGTTGACTTTCAGCAGCTTTCTTAGCCTCATCAAGACCTACTCCTTTTTTATCCTTGTCATCGAGTAACTTCATGTCATTAATTTTGATTTCCGTCTTATAGTGCCTTACACCATTGGAATCATCCCATGTTCTCGTCCTAAGTTCACCTTCCACATAGATAAGCATCCCTACAGCTAAAATCTGTGCACAAATTTCAGCAAGTTTATTCCATGCTACAAGATTGTGGAATTCTGTTCTCTCTTGAACATTGCTATTTCCATCTTTCCAAGTGGCATTCGTAGCGATCCCGAAATTGCAAACAACAGAACCGTTTCCGATTGTTCTAAGTACTGGATTTCTCGTGAGGTTACCAATTAATATAACCTTATTTACTGATCTTGAAGTTGACATCCCTTACACTTAATAAATAGAAATATTTAATCTTCCTTCACAAGAAGATATCTTAAAATATCATTCATATATTTAATATGGCCTTCGAAGTCATCAATTTTTGATTTATCCAGTTCAAAATTGTATACAATATAATACCCTTCTTCGTTTCCTTCAATGAGATACGCAAGATGCCTTTTGCCCCAGATATCTTGATTAATTATCTTTCCTTTAGATTTCGTAATTAGATCTTGGATTTTATTTAAAACATTTGCCCTTATATCTTCCGTTAGCATCGGTTTTAATATAATCATCAATTCATATTTCATATATGTTCCTAAACAAATTAAACATAACAACTATTACTCGCCTTGAGCAATATTCAAGATATTAGCATAATTATATAAAAAAGAGAATCAATTTCCCCAATTTTAGGCCCCATGCCTAAAAATAATTACATCCCCATCTTTAACAATATAATCTCTCCCTTCTAAAGCCACTTTCCCTTTCTCCTTGAGCGCTGGCCAATCAGGATTTTCCAGATAATCATTGATATTTGCTACTTCAGCTGTAATAAATTTCTTCTCAAAATCTGTGTGGATGACACCTGCAGCTTGAGGAGCATTCGTACCCCGTTTAATTGTCCAGGCTTTAACTTCCTCAGGACCCACCGTAAAAAACGAGATTAGATCCAATAACCTATACCCTATTCTAGTAAGCTCCTCCAGACCACTAAAAGTCATACCCAATTCGGACATAAAATTCTCCTTTTCCTCCAGATTCCTCATACAAAGTTCATACTCGAGAGCAATATTAATTGGAAGTATCGGAAATCCTTCATCAATTCCCAACTCTTTCCTTAATTTACCTGCAAGGTCCGTCCCTACATTAAGCCAATCGCCATTCACTAAATAGATAAACTGCTTGTCTGTAAGTAGAAATAATTCCTTCCTGCTCTCTAGAAGATCCTTCTGTGTTGGATCAGTTTGATAGCTATTCGCTAACTTTCCTTGCTCCAGTGATTTCTTAATTTCGTCGAGTTCATTTACGAACTTGTCCTTGGATTTATCCGACTTATCCTCTTTACGTAGCTTTGTATAGCGAGACTCTATTGTCTCGAGGTCTTTTAAGATTAGTTCTGATTCGATAACCTCTTTATCATAAAGAGGATTTATTTTTTCGTGTACATGAGTTACAGACTTGTCAGGGAAGACCCTTATCACTTCAATAACCACATTCACATTTCTAATATGTGCAAGGAATGCATTACCCAAGCCTTCCCCTGCATGTGCGCCCTTTACAATTCCAGCGATATCGACAAATTCCACAACGGCAGGTGTAACTTTTGCAGGATTGGCACTTTGGACGAGACTTTCAAATCTTGCGTCAGATACCGCCACTATTCCTACGTTGGGATCAATTGTACAAAAAGGATAATTTTCTGCGGGTACTGATTGTTTAGTCAGAGCATTGAAGAGCGTTGATTTCCCGACATTAGGCAATCCGACTATTCCTAAAGATAAATTCATGAATAATTTCTAATACTTACGATAATTCTACTACCTCTTTCCAATTTGGTATATATGAATCGATGGATAAATCGTTGAGTTGCCTTGCGAATGCTTCACTTCGTTCGGGATCAGCATGTGTTAGGAAGACTTTCTTTAAATTCTTACTTCTATATCTACTTAACCACTGTAGCAAGTCATTATTATCCCCATGGGAGGAGAAGCCCTCAATCCTTTTGATTTCTGCCCTGATTTTAACATGGCCTTTATCTAACAACACTGTGGAGGCTCCCTCTAGTATCGCACGACCCTTGGTACCTTCTGCCTGATATCCTACAAAGATTACCATATTTTTATCATCTGGAAGGGAGTTGATAAGATGCCTTATAACCCTTCCCCCTTCTGCCATCCCACTTCCCGCAATAAATATTGTTTTGTTTTTTGTGCCAAACTTAAGGGACTGTTTATGTGTACGTGGAATTTTCAAGTTTTCAAATCTGAATAGATTTTGCAAAGCAGGTTCGGGCAAGTTGTATTTTTCGTGATCAAAATAGGTAGTATTTTTTTCATAAATATTGGTAGCCTTTAATGCCAAAGGACTATCCAGGATAACCTTTATATCTTTATCGAGCTCTCCTTTCTCAAAAGCATCTTTAAAAATCTCAAGTAGCTCTTGTGTCTTATGCACAGCGAAACTCGGAATTACAACGTTTCCGCCTCGTTCTATCCCCCTGATGACTAAATTAATCAACTCGTCTCTTGCCTCTGATCGAGATTGGTGAACAACTCCTCCATAGAGAGACTCCATAACTATATAATCCACTTCAAACTTTCTTTTTATATCCACAGTGAAAGGTTCTATTATAGCTTCATCCACTCTTCCAATATCTCCTGAAAACAATATTCTCACACCTTCAACTGCTATCAACACACTTGCAGCTCCGAGAATATGCCCCGCCTTTAAGAACGTCACATTTAACTCTTTTGCCAATTCTATTTCTTCATCAAAGGAGACACTACTGAAAGATGCAATCGTATTTAGGGAATCAAATGTTGTGTAAATGATATCTTGTTGCTCGCTTTGTCCATGCATCAATCCTCGCTCACCTAGAGATATTTCCTGTATCTTCGCCGCATCCAAAAGCAGTATCTCACCCAATTGAGCAGTGGGAGGTGTTAAAAATATTTTTCCATTAAAGCCATGTTTGACTAATTTAGGAAGAAGTCCAGAATGGTCCATATGGGCATGTGTAAGCAATACAGCATCAATTTCTCCCGGATTAAATACAAAATCTTCAAAGTTTCTATTGTACACATCCTCTCCTTGGAATAAGCCACAGTCAACGAGCAGCTTGTATCTATCGCTTTCAATTAAGTAACATGAACCTGTAACGGTCTTAGATGCGCCTAGAAAAGTAATTTTCAATGCAAAAAAGATAATAATTATAAGAAATTGGGATTCTTTTAAATTTTTTCCGACCCATTTACATGTATTATATTATTTGCTAAATCTAATAGTCCTTCCTTAGTATTTAGTGCAGGATTTTCAATAACCTCTTCCAAGAGTGCCTTTAAAATATTACCCATTTGAGGACCTTTAGGAACACCAATACTTTCTAAGTCGTATCCGTTTACTTGCAAATCAGTAATTTTCAAGGCCATATCCTTTGATCTAACTTCTGCTATCCTTTTTTGCAAGGCTTCAATTTCAAAAGGATTGAAGTTCGACTTAGGATTGGCATTTGCATCAGCAATACGAATCTTGAATAAATCATCTATATATTCTTCCCCGACATTGCTGATAAATCTGCGGATAGCTGCATCGGTCCATCCTCCTTGTCTGACATCCTCACCCATCTGGATCGATACCAAATCATTCCCTTTTCTCCAATCAGCCGAAGGATAGTAAAACATATGCCACCGTACTAATTTCATTGCCTTCTTAATTTTCATCTTCGGAAACTTTAATCTTTCCATGATGACTTTGACCATCTCTGAGCCGATAATATCATGGCTATAAAAGTGGACCCCAGAGTCATCCTCACTTCTTGTACGAGCCTTGCCCACATCGTGTAGTAATGCCTCCAATTTGATCGAGTCTTCTGCTAAGTCTACGGTCGTCAAACTATGTGTATAAACATCCTCTATGTGCCATTCAGGCTGATTTATCCCTATACATTCCAGGAGCTCCGGAATTGATAGTTTTAATAACCCGGTTTTCCTTAATAACTCAATACCTACCGATGGTTTGGGAGAATGATGCAATAATTTTAACAGCTCGTCCCTCACTCTCTCCATAGAAACTTGACTAGCAATATCCAACTTTTTACTTATGGCTTCGAGAGTATTACTTTCTATTTCAAACTGGAGAACCGAAGCAAGCCTGCATGCTCTGTAAGCCCTTAGTCCATCCTCTTGAAATCTTTCCAATGGATCTCTTACTGCACGTATAAATCGAGCTTCCAAGTCATCCCTTCCACCATATGGATCAATTATCACTTCGGAGAGATCTGCACCTCTATCATAGAGATTATCAAGGTCAATCGCCATTGCATTGATGGTGAAGTCACGCCGACTAAGATCAACATGTAAATCGTCGGAGAACTCTACTTTTCCAGGCCATCTACCTCCAAAATAATTTTCTTCTTTTCTAAAAGTAGTGACTTCTACATCATACCTTTCCCCATCCCGGCCACTCATTATAACCAGTACTGTACCAAATTTTGCATTAGTGGAGACCGATCGTGGGAAAATCGAAATAATTTCATTGGGAAGCGCATTAGTGGCTATATCGTAATCTTTAGGAATCTTCCCAATTAAAATATCCTTTACGGCACCTCCCACTAGGTAAGCTTTAAAGCCATTATTTATCAGAAGGTCGGCTGTATTAACTACATAGTCAGGTATTTTACTTAATACATCTTTTAGTTCCATTGATTGGTAACTGATAAATAAATTTTAGCAGTTTAGAAATATATTTGACAGTAGGGACATCGAAGCCATCCGTATTATCTTTCTATCGTCTTTATGGACAACTTAATGGCAGAATTACTTAATGATTTTCGTAGTAATAATAGCGTTATTAAACCTCGAAACCTACCTATTTACGTCTATTTTTAAATTACAACTTGAAAACTATTTACTACAAAGATCTACTATCTCGCACTCCTTAGTTTTTAAAGCAATGTTTAATCGGATCATTTTTTCACACAAGTGCACTTAAATGTTACGCATATTCTGTGAAACCTCTAGGATCTATACGTAAAATGTCTTTTACAAAACAAAATGCCCATATTGTGTGTAAATAAAAATATTAGTCCTGAAACTTTACATGGATGTCCTGTTTTCGAGTGCACGAAGTAGCGTCAATTTATCAGTATAATCTAAGTCCGCCCCGGTAGGCACACCTCGGGCAATCCTAGAGATGGAAATATTTTGATAACGACTTAGTTGGTTCTGAATATATATTGCAGTAGCCTCTCCCTCTAAATTGGGGCTAGTAGCGATGATTAATTCAACTCCGCCACTTAATTCAGAAAGCCTTTTTAGCAACGAGCCTATATTCAAATCCTCCGGACCTATTCCTTGGACAGGAGACAAAAGCCCTCCCAGCACATGATATCTTCCACTGTATTGCTCAGTTCTCTCAAATGCCATCAGGTCTAATACGTCCTCCACCAGCATTATTTTGGCCTCATCTCGTTTTTTGTCCAAACATACACCACATAATTCTCCATTGCATAAATTTGCACAGATACGGCACTTTGAAATATTCTTTTTCAACTTAACGAGGGAATTTGCGAAATCTTCCACCACCAATGTGTCCATTTTCAGCAAGGCCAAGGCCAGCCTAGAAGCCGTCTTGGGCCCAATGCCAGGGAGATTTGAAAAATGACCTACTACAGTCTCTATATCCTTGGGAAGGAGCATATCAACCTCCAAGCATTCCTTTAATTTTATCTATATCGAAATCCTTCATCATCTCCTTCTGCAAATTCTTTTGAGCATCTTTCCAAGCCTGCTTAAGCGCCTTCACCAAATCGTTCTTAGAATCAATATTCATTAGCTCATTATGAATATCTATCTCCTCTATCTCTTGTACACCATTTATAGAAATCCTCACCAATTCGTCTTCACTTAGACCCTCTACTCTCAACTGTTTCATTTGTTTTTGCATAGCCCTAGCCTCTTTTTGCATCGCATATAAGTCTTTTGCTTTCCCAAACATAATATTATTAATAATAATTAGATCAAGGTATTTTAACCAATCTCAACCGTCCTGTCTAAACAAGATCAGCGAACACTTCCTCCACCATACTTTCATTAGAATCCACTCTTACCGACTCTTCCACGGGACCAATCAATCTTTCGTTTACAACCACGCTTAAAGAGAGAGGTTTCCCATATACCTTTTCAGTCATCTCTGCAAAGATCTTCTTCGTTTTTGCATTTTCTAACTGCTTTTGATGAAATTTGAAAGGGACCTCTACCGAAACCATATCTAAAGATAAATCTTTCAAAACGACCTTCACCAAGAGCGCCGCAAAATGTGGATTATTTTCTTTGGCCACCACCAACAGATCCTTCCACAACCTCTCCAGGTCCTGAAAGACTATTTTAAGATCATCAACTTCTTTAGCCTGCCTCGGGATAATTGGCGTAATGGATTCTGAGGAGGAAGATTGACCGAGAATGCTCTTGGGAGCCAAAGATTTCACCACTCCCTTAGGCGACTTTTTTACCTCCTCTTCCAGGATAGCCCTCCCCTCTTCATGGTGTAGCTGCACTATATTCATAATTGCCATCTCCAAAACCAAGGAAGGCAAAGGACTGTTTTTTACCTTGTCCTGTGCTTCAGATAATTCTTTAATAATCTTATATAGCAAGCCTACCGAGTACACACTCCCCTTGCCGGAAACGGAGTCCATCAACTCACTTCTCGCTTTTAACAAGAGTTGTTTAATATATTGGCCTATATCGACACCATTTTGCTGAGAAAGAGAGATGACAGAAAAAGCATTCTTAAGATCTCTTAAGTGTATCGCAGAAAAAAAATCTTCAATATATTTTTCATTCGCAACCCCCATTATTTCGGCAACATCCTTTAAATTTACCTTATCAACAATCTTTGCAAATCTTAGAACTGATT
>CAYVIR010000033.1:0-4198 GCA_964451645.1 uncultured Candidatus Saccharibacteria bacterium
AAAGATACATAGATAGAATGCCGAAGAAAAGGGAATTGAGGATCATCTTTAGGAGATATCTAAGGAGGTCCCTATCTTTAGGTATCGAAGAGAAGTTGATGATAATTTCCAAACTGAAGATATTTAAATTCCACCGCCGCTTTCTTCCTGTAGACTATTTAGGTGGGATTCTTGTGGTCTTTTTTCTCCTGATAATTCAATCCCAATTGTATAAGCTACATATAGTTCGCGTTGACTCGGTGCAAGAGGATTTTGTAAGTTTGAGCGCTGTGGAATCTCAAGCTTTTGTGTTTGATCTGGATCTGAATACGGAACAAAGCAAAAGAAAGTTGGGTAATATTCTAAGTCCACTGATAAAAGTGGCCTCGAAAGGACCTCAAGTGGTGATAGAAGATTATCGTGGAAATAGAATTGAGTCCGACTATACAATAGAAGAGCTTGATGAAGACACGTTTAGAGTGAATATTACTCCGGGCATGTTCCCTCCGGGGGAATATCAGGCTAAACTCGGCGTTGAAAAAAAAGGGATATATTATGAGAGCCAGCACCACTTTTCCTATGGAGTTCTCGCAATTAACACAAACAAGGCACAATACCTCCCAGCGGAGAAAGTATATATACAAATGGCATCGCTAAGAAATGACGGCCATACTGTATGCGATTCCGACTTGGTTCTCACGGTTATAGATCCCGCTGGTGGTGAATCGATTCGTCCTGTTGAGAGGAGCGGAAAGTGTCAAAGAAATAATGTTACAGATATCCCGGATTATTTTTCCTACTTTGACACCTCAGCGGTAGGCCATTATAAGTTAATTCTGAGGAATAATTTAAATGAATACAAGATTGAAGATTCGTTCGAGGTGGTTGAAGAGGTTCCGTTTGTAGTAGAAAGAATGGGGCCTACACGAATTTATCCCTTCGTTCCATATAAATTTACTATTAGAATTAAAACACTTAAAGCATATAAAGGAGTGGTAACGGAAAAGGTACCGGCGACCTTTCTCTTAAACAGAGAAGCTGTGGTAGATGATAAGTGGAAAAATATCACCTGGGATGTTGAATTAGAGGCCGGTCAAAGCGTGGATCTATCTTACGAATTTGATGCTCCGGATGTAAGTCCGGAGTTATATTTCCTTGGTCCTCTGGCCATTGGCGATTATATCGAAACCCGAGAGTGGCAGATCGCAGGAGATGCGGATGAAACAGTAGTGTTTACCATTCCGGGAAGTACAAGCTGGACCGTCCCTGGAGATGTTACATCAATAACTGTGGAAACATGGGGAGCTGGAGGTGGAGGAAAAGGTGGAACATTGGGTATCCCAGGTGGTGGTGGTGGTGGTGGTGCATATTCGCGCGAGGTTATTGCAGTTACGCCCAGTACATCTTTTAATGCTGTTGTTGGATCTGGTGGCAGTGCAGGTACTGCAAATGGAGGAAATGGGGGAAATGGTGGAAGTTCATCATTTAGCGCAAACACTACAAATACAACTGCTAATGGAGGATCAGGAGCTACGACCACAAGTGGCGGTACTGCTGGAACTTCAAATGTCAATGCAGATTTCTCCTATGCAGGAGGGACTGGTGGAAATGGACATCAAACCAGCTTGACTTATGTGGGATCTGCATCAGCGGCCACTACTGCGGTATCTTTCCCGGCACATAAGAAGGGGGATTTGATAATTATCATGGCATTTAGAGACGGAAGTGCGACACTCCCAACAATTCCTGCAGGTTGGATGGTACTTGAAACCTCGACAACTACATCCGCGTCCAGTGTCCTAGCATATAAGGTGGCAAATAACTCCTCTGAAACTTCTGGAACATGGACAAGTGCAACTGAAGTTGCGGTGCAGATCTATAGAGGACATGCCGGGATTGGCATTTGGGGTGGCAGCGGTGCAGTCAGCAGTATAATAAGCTATCCTGCAATATCACTCACAGTAGCGGATGGTTCTTCGTGGGTGGCCGGTTTTGCCGCTCATAGATCTGCTACAAATGTTGAAGGGAACCCGTGGGGGATGGTAAATAGAACATCCGCAGGAAGTGAGATTGCCGGTCATGACACCAATGGCGGAGTATCTTCCTGGCCTTTGTCTACTGTCGTAGTAGGTGCCTCAAGTGGATGGCTTTCGTGGGTAGTAGAGATTAAGGCTGCAACTACATCATCCCCGTCAGTATCGTACGTTGCTTCTGCAACGGGAGTAACCAGTTTGACAATGCCTGCACATCAGGTAGGAGATTTATTAATGATGTTTGCTTATCGTGAAAATAGTAATACTGCCGCTACTGTTCCTACCGGATGGCGTGTTTGGGGAACGGCAGCAGGTGCAAGTACAAATTCTAGTGTAGGAGCATATAAGATAGCTAAAACTACTTCTGAAACTTCGGGTACATGGACGAATGCTACAGGGGTTGAGGTTCATGTTTATCGTGGCCATGGGGGATTTGGAGCGGTGGCAGACACTGGTGGGGCTAGTACGACCGTCACCTATGCGGCTCTGACTATGCAAGTGGCAGACGGATCTTCTCGAGTAGCAGGTTTCTCAGGGCATAGAAGTATAGATACGAATCTCCAAAACCCTCCGTCAGGTATGACTAATAGGGCAACTTATGTAGATACAGTAAATGAAATTGCTGGCCATGACACAGCAGGTGGAGTGGCATCATGGTCAAACACAAACGTATCGGTTGGGGGTACTTCATCAGGATGGAGAGCAAAGACCGTAGAAATCAAATCTGCAGTACAGGGTTTTGGTGCAGGAGGAGGAGCCAGCTCTGCTGGCAATAGTTCGGCTGGCACATCTGGTAATAATAATACTGACGATTCTGGGGGTGGGACTGCCACCGCGCCCACAGGAGGTGGAAATGGAGGAGCAGGAGGAGATGATTCTCTATCTGGTACCGGTGGGAGTGCTCCTGGAGGTGCAGGGGGAGGTGGTGGAAATCTAACTACGAGCGGCAATGCAGGAGGCGCAGGAGCAAATGGCAAAGTATCGATAACTTATACATTGCCGACATATATCAATATACAAGGGACTTGTAAACAATCTGACAATATCAATAATTGTACAGATGTGGGAAGTCTTAGAGTGGCAGTGAACGGCACGTTAAAGGCTCAGACTCAAGAGACAGTGGCAGGTTCCTGGACTATAAGTGGGATTCTACAGCCACAGAATGGAGACGTGATCACGGTTTTCATAGATGCGGCGGGTGAGAGCGATGAGGCTGTTGCAGTCACAACTTACGATGGTTCTGATAACATTACTGGCATGCAACTTATTGCTCAAAGGCTTTCCATCGGAAATGCAGATAATAGGACAATCACAAACGTAAACTTAAGTCAGTATGACAATAGTGTTTCAGGAAATGAAAATATTTTTTACGAGGTGGATGGTGCAAATGATTTCACAATGGTGGAAACTGGGAAAACTTTGGTAGGGATCTACATCAAGAGTGGGAATACCTATAGGCCCGCTTCAGATAACACAGGAAATGTAACCGTCAATGATTTCGAAATTCCTACGGGGGGGATATTTACGGGGGATGGTAATACGATAACTGTTACCGGAGATGGCACGCCTTTCATTGTGGCCGGGACTTTTAACGAAAATACTACAACATTCAGATATACTTCTACTTTGGCCACTACCATCACTCCCGAAACCTACTATCATCTCCATTTACAGCCATCGGGAGTCGGTTCTCCGACATATTCTCTAGGAGTAGGTGCTATTAATACTCAAAATTTGGTGGTAGGGGATGGGACCAATGCTTTGACTGTCAACTGGACAACCTATGATCCTAGCATAAACGTTGGAGGGAATTTAACTTTGAATGTAGCTTCTACTTGGACTAAGTCGAATGTATCAGTACTAACATTTAATAATCAAGCAGTTTCTCCATCATCACTTATCGACAATAATTCTTCCAAACAGGATCTGGGTAAATTGAAGATAGATGCTCCAAAAGAAATTGACTTAGGAAGTTCTGTGACTGTGGAAAGTATGGAGGTAACCACAGGAGATACATTAGACTTACAATCATCGGGATACACATTAAAAATTACTGGCTCTGGAACTTCTTCATCTCGGCCTTTTAAGATAGATGGAAACTTGACTGAGGGAAATGCCACAGTAGAATACCTGGGCTTATCGGCTACGGATGTTGATGATGATACATACTATAATCTATATCTGAA
>CAYVIR010000033.1:4259-8079 GCA_964451645.1 uncultured Candidatus Saccharibacteria bacterium
TTTACAATTAACGCGGGAACTTTCCAGGCAGGGTCAAATACTTTGACTTTATCGGGTAGTGGGACGCCTTTTGTTGTTACGGGAAGTTTTTTGGAAGGGACCTCGACTGTAAGCTATACCGGTACCACCTCGACGAATATTACAGCTGATACCTACAACATACTTCAAATTGGCTATACGCCTCTTAGCAGCTCGGTAATATACACTTCTCCTTCCGGTACGATAAATGTCTTGTCGACCTTGGATATAGGTTATACGAGTGGTAGCGGGACTGCAACTCTACAGGTAGATACACATGACAGCGGAGTGGATGTCGGTAATAATTTTTCTATCAATACCAAGGGAAGCTATTCCGCTTCATCAAATACGGCCACTCCTTTGAGTGTAGCAGGGAACTTTACGAATAACGGATCCTTTCTTCATAATAATGGCAAGGTCATCCTGGATGGAGCGATAGATACCAGCCAATCGGTTTTGGGAACTGCCAATTTTTATAATTTAGAAGCTCAAACAGGGGATAGAGAAATAAAATTTGGGGCCAGCGGTACACGGTCAATTGTTGCCAATGGTTCCTTCACCTTGACAGGCACAAGCTGTGATAATATGGCCCGTATCCGATCGACCTCCTCAGGCAGCCAGTCCACTCTTTCTATTGATCCATCCGCTGTAGTATCGGTATCACATGTAGATCTGCAGGATATTAATCTTATAAACAAATCCATAACGGCAGCAAATTCGGTCAATTCGGGAAATAATAGTGCTAATTGTCTAATCTCTGCTAATGCCTGTCTAGGGACTTCTTCAAATGCAAATCCCATTGGGTCTTCCTTCCAGAGGAAGGTCATCTATGATGACCAGAATGCCAACTATTGGAGTTTCAATCATGATGGTGATGAAATAGAGATTAAATATTCTTCAGACGAAGGTTCAACGTGGGCTAATCCTACTACTTCAATAAGCGGAAGATTGCCATATGATACAAATGATTTTTCGGTCTGGTGGAAATCCTTAAGTGGCGTGGAATATATTGTCCTTGCAGTCGCAGATGGAGGCGATATAAAGGTAAGGTTGGGAGTATTGTCAGCAAATAATATCGTCTGGGATACTGATATTTCAGTGGCCATCAATGAAGGAGGTATCTACTCGAGTCCGTATATTGCCTTGGATTCGTCAAATCATATATGGGTGGGAGCGACATATTATGATAGCCCTGATTATTCTTATAAGGTAGTAACGACCGTCCAAGATATTTCCATGGATCCTTCTAGTTGGACTTGGACGGGAACACCTTACGAAATGATCGAAGGGCAGACTAATTCAAACGTATATGGAACCATAACTCCACTCTCGGATGGAGATATGTATGCCACCTTCGTTGTAAATACTAGTCTAGTAGGCTGTAGATGGCATTCCTCAAGCAGCCTATGGAAGAATAGCGACGGAGATGAGTGTATGGGTTCTACAGGGACTGAATACTTCAGTTCTTTATCCGCAGGCCTAGTCGCACATTGGGAGATGGACGAGGCATCCTGGAACGGATCTACCGGAGAGGTATTAGATAGTTCTTCTTCCGCCTATAACGGGACTTCAAATGGTGGTGCAACAACTGTAGCCAAAGGATTTGTAAGAGCTGGAAATTTTGCAGGGGATAACGATTTTATCAATGCCGGTGATATTGCTGAGCTTAATAGTGTTTCCGCATTCAGTGTTTCCCAATGGGCATATATAACGGATGTTTCAGCGAGTGATAGAATCTTTCACAAAGCAATCGACGGCAATAATGACATCTCAATAGCGCCCTTTTATCAAACGACACAAAGAATCTTTGTAGATGTAGGAAATGGCTCTAACAGTTATGGATATTGGGATAGTACCGGAACGATTTCCAATAATACATGGAATCATATAGTGGCCGCTTATGATGGGAGTGGAAGCACAAACTCTGAGAAATTAAAGTTATATGTAAATGGCCTAGAAAGGTCATTAACTTTCAACGGGACGATACCGGCTTCGACTGCGAATCTTGCAGGGAGCAACCTTCGTTTAGGATCAGGAGCTTCTACTGAATATTTTGCCGGGAGACTTGATGAGGTGCGGATCTATAGTAGGGCAATCACGTCTGAAGAAGTATCTAAGCTTTACGAATATACTCCGGGGGCTGTGAATATAGATGATACGGGTGATTTTGGATCATTATCTGGTTCAGGTCGTCAGATTGTGCGTACTAAGTCAGGAATCCTATATGCGTTGTTGAAATCAGGAGATAATTGCACAATATGGAAAAGTGTCAACGGAATAGAATGGGTTGACACTGATACCGAGGCTTGTGATGAGGACGAATCAATGATAGCAATGGCAATAGATTCCAATGATGATATTCATGTGGTTTATTCGGATTCGATAGCCCTCAACGCATTGGAATGGGTTAAGTATTCCACGTTCACAGATACATTTGGTACTTCTGAAAGGGTCGTTGCTGATAATTCAAGTAATAACTTCCAAATACATTCGGTCTCTATTAGTCTGGACAGTAGTAATGTCCCCCATGTTGCATACTCTCTTCTAGAGGACGATATCCCTACATGTCAACTTCTTTATAGAAATCGTTTAGGAGGGGTCTGGCAAACACAAAGGGAAATAGAGTCGGTTGGTTCTATACAGGCATATGTAAGTGTAAATATATCCATTAACAAGGATAATATTGCCGAGATTGCGTATATAAATTCCATAGATAGTGACTTGACGCTAGCTATTGGGAATGCCAACAATGCTTCTTCTTTCACCATGCAGGATGTTGACACGTCGGTGAATATAGTAAATGATCAACTCGGAACTTCTATCATGGTAAATCATATAACTGGAGATACCTGGGCAGCTTACGTAGATAGCGATAATGATATCGCTTTAGCGAAGCATGTAAATACAGATAATTGGGCTACATGGTCAACTGTTACCACAAAAACCGATGAAGGATATAAACCTTCGATAACCAGTGATAATGGCCATGATATGTATGTCCTTTATGAAGACGATACAGGGAATATTGCTTATGATCTTTATGATGCAACAGATTGGTCCGGTCCTGTTGTTCTAAACCTTGGTGCTGCTCAAGGAGTAAGTGTTAAGTGGAGTTCTAGATGGAATAACTTCGGCTCTAATAAAATTGATTATCTTTATAGCGATGGAACAGATTTATACTATGATTCCTTTGTTCTCCGCCGCAGTCCAACAAATATAGATAATACAAGTGATTTCGGATCTCTTCCCAATGGTGGAAGAGAGGTAGTCCGAACGTCGTCGGGGGATTTATACGCACTACTCAATGACCAAGGAAATTGTGAGATATGGAAGAGTATGGGTGAGAATCTCTGGGTGGAACTTGCTGGCAATCAATGTGATACGAATAGTCCGCTATCTTTGGTTGTAGATGCGCAAGACAATCTACAAGCATTTTATGCCAACAATTCTGGAGGAAATTTAATTGAAAGAGCAGAATTCTACACAGAGTTAAATACTTTCGGTGTTGTTGAACAGATCAAAGGTAATAGCAATTTATATATATTAAGGATAGTGGCCTCCCTTGATCATGCGGGAAATTTACATCTTGCGTGGATAGAGAGGAGCGATACAAATATAGAGATGGTTAAGTACAAGAATAATATTGGTTATAGTTGGAATACTGAGGTGCAGGTTGCTATTGATACTTCTCCTTCTTATGCTACCCTTGATTTCACTTTGAATGACGGAGATATCCCGGAGATAATATATTTGTATGAAAGTAGTTCTCTGAATGCCTCGGTAGGAAATCAAAATAATGCCA
>CAYVIR010000034.1:0-2780 GCA_964451645.1 uncultured Candidatus Saccharibacteria bacterium
GGCCTGGATTACCGGTTGATTTTATGCAAATTATGATAGTGACTGCTCTAAAGGCAAAGGGGAGTATGATTTTGCACAACAGTTTCCAAGAGTATGGAATGTTTTGGATTGAAGAGCTTGTAAAACTCAAAGCTAAGGTTGTTATGGCCGATCCATATAGAGTGCTGACATTTGGTCCCACAGATTTCAAAGGTTCCAAAATTTTTGCACCGAATATTATACAGGCAACTATGGCACTTTTCCTTGCGGCATTAAGCGCAAAAGGCGAAACTGTTCTTGAAGATCGAAGCGACTCTCTATTGCGAAGGTATCCCGATTTGGTAGAGGTATATACTTCTCTTGGTGCGAAGATAGAGAGGGTAAAAGTATAATTATGAATAATTTCCCACGAACAATACTTGTCAAAACCCTGTCTTTTCTTGCGCGTCTGGCTATTAAGAAACATCAAATGAAGCTTGTGATTATTTCTGGCCGAGTGGGATCGGATGTTGCAAGAGAGTTAATCTATACAGTCCTGAAAGAGAAAAAAAATATTAGGAGGAACGTTTCACCGATTTGGTGGGATTTATCAATTCCTTTGAATGTTCTTGGGTATGAGGATAAGGAGTATTCTCTCTTGGGATGGTTGAAAATTATTTTTTCTGCATATGTAGCACTTCTTATTAATCAGCCCAATCCTCAGCTTTTACTGTTAAATGTTGATTCGGAAAATAAGTCTACCATTAAATATTGGACAGATATTATTAATCCGAAGTATCTAATCATACTTAGTTATGAAGAGAATTCAGATTTGCTGGAAGGACTTATTATGAGGGCTATCAGAAACGACGGATATATAATTCTCCCTAAGGCTATTAGAAATGACATTGAACTTCTAAAAAGCTCAAAAGGTAAAAATATTCTCGATTATGGCACGCAGAATAGTAGCTTAATTATTAAAAATAAGGATAAGGAGGAGATACAAATAGAATATCAAAAACAGACGAAAGTATTTAGTAAAAAAGCTTTGCCAGCACACTCCAATCTTATAGCCGGGGCCATGTTCCTGGTAGCTGCACAGGAAGGTATTAATATTGATGATGCTTTGTTTGCAAGTTTGAAATATACATTCCCCAGTAAACTGTTATCCAGAGTAAAGGCCAATCTAACCAATAAAGAGTTTAATGTATAATAATCTCAAAGCAGTGATTTCTTTCATAGTTATTTTTTATGTTTAAAACATTCAAAAAGTAATGGTTTTAAGTAAGAATCAAGACTTGACTATAAAAAAAGAGCTTTCCAAAAGAGACTTCGGTGAAATATATTCATCGCACTATGCCAAGGTATTGGCCTTTGTGAAGAAAAGAGTAACAGATCCAACTATTGCTGAAGATCTAACGTCGGAGGTATTCGAAAAAGTCATGATTTCATTGGCTGATTTTAAATGGCAAGGAATAACAGTGTCGGCCTGGATATTCAAAATAGCAAGGAATCATATAATTGACTACTACAGGAAAAGCGATAAGTATAAAGGGGATAAATCTCTCGAGGATGTCATAAATTTTGTCGAATCCAAAATTCCAAGCGTTGATATCGAAGCAGAGGCTGACGAAGAGGAAATTGAACTCTATAATGCATTGCGCGAATTAGAAGAAGAAGAACAATACCTTATCTATTATAAATTCTTTGAAGAATTATCCAATAAACAAATAGCGGATATTATTGATTTGAGTGAAACTAATGTAGGAACGAAGTTGCACAGGACTAGAAGGAAATTACAGAAGATAATAAAACAGAACTTACGTACAAAAATAAAATAATGTACCAGGATCATCCCATACAAATTGTAAAAAATGCTATCCATTTGGTTCAATCTGTTTTGAGTAATATATACTACGGATTTCCTGCGCGAAATCTTAAGATATTAGCGGTAACAGGGACGGATGGCAAGACAACTACCACACTTATGCTATATCACGTTTTAAAGGAGAGTGGCCATAGGGTGGGATATATCTCAACAATCAGCGCAAAGGTTAACGAGCGTGAACTTGATACTGGCCTACATGTGACTACTCCCGATCCTTGGATGGTCCCCAAATATCTCAAATTGATGAGGGAAGAGAAGATAGAGTACGTTATCTTGGAGGCCACTTCGAATGGCCTCCAACAGAATAGATTATGGGGGATCCCACTTTCGGGGGCCATTATTACCAATATTAAAAGCGATCACCTTGACTATCACCGTACTTGGGCTAACTATGCCAAGGCTAAACTTAGGATAGTGAAAATGCTAAATCCTGGGGCCACTTTAGTTCTCAACAAGGATGACAATAAATCGTATAACTGGATTAGAAAGAGTATCCGTGATAAATCCAATTTGAATATCACGTCGATATCTCAGGTAGATGTCCAAGATGTAAAATACTCGATCAACGGGATAGATTTTAGACTGAATGGAGTGGAATTTAGTTTGAATTTAATAGGAAAGTTCAATCTACAAAATGCATTAGAAGTAATATCTCTAGCTAGTAATTTCGTTGATCTGAAAATGATTGCCAAAGCTCTTTCCACATTTACCCCGCCAAAAGGAAGGATGGAGATTATTCAAAAGGAACCTTTCACAGTTATTATTGATTTTGCACATACCCCTAACTCTCTCCAAAATGCCTTAAAATGTATAAATGACCTCCGTTCCGCAAACCAGAAACTAATTGCAGTTTATGGATGTGCCGGGAAAAGAGATAAAAAGCGAAGGGAAATGGGCAAAGTCTCAGCAAGGTTAGCGGACATTACAATTCTCA
>CAYVIR010000034.1:2790-6938 GCA_964451645.1 uncultured Candidatus Saccharibacteria bacterium
GCATGAATATTTGCCCCTCTATCTAATAAATGCTTTGTGATATCATATGAAAATTTAGAAGATATAAACAATGAAATAATCAATTACGCCGTTAAAGAAGGCGGTGAAGTCCTGGTCAGATTTAAAAATCACCAAGAATTTAGAGCTTCTAATATAGAAAACATTAAAGAGTCTCTTGCCCATCCGCGAGTGCATCCAATAATTGCATTTGATGAAAATAGTATTCGAAGTAGACAAGACGCAATTTCTTTAGCGGTAAATTTAGCAAAAGCTGGAGATATTGTATATATTACAGGGAAAGCCCATGAGAAAAGTATGGCATTTGGGGCAAATGAAGAAGAGTTCCCATGGAGTGAACATCGAGAAGTGAGAGCGGCCTTAAATAAGCAGATAGCCTAGCGAGACTATCATCCCTAAGAAGAAAGTTGCCTTTATTCCAAATGTGATGGCCACAACAACTCCGACTGTCAATGATATAATAACTCCAAGTGTAATTAATATTTCCCGCAAGACGACTTTTTCATCTAGTACTTCGCTATGTCTATCTCTATTCATAAGGTCATAGGCCGTAGTCTCAACAGCTGATTCTCTTATAAATCCATTTAAGCTGTGGAAAGCATCAGCAAAAAAAATACTAGTGGCATTGTATGAAAGCAATCGAAAAATCCAGCTAAAAGGGCTAAATATTACTTGAATTCTAAGGACGTCCTTCCTATTGTGTTGATTCAAGTATTTTCCTACAAAAATATTTAGTACGCCTGAAAAGAAAGTGATTGCTGCGAGGATTAATCCGAACTTTTGAAAGTCCTCATCAAAGAAAATAAAAATGTATAACGACCAGAAGATACTAAGGCTTCTGGTGGAAAAGTGGCATGTTTCAATCCAGCATGCTTTTAAAAGTGACCGATCAAATCTGAAAAGGTTTTTTAAACCCCCGCTATATGAAAAACGCATATTTTCTAACTGCAGAAAAAAGAATGCTGTGATAATTGTGATGGAAGATAAAAGCAGAACAAAACCTTTTATAGAGTATAATGCAAGTACATGTCCGAAAATAAGTGGTGTAAATGCAGAAGCAAAGATTATTCCTGAATAAATTTTTCCCATTTGAATACCTCTTGTCTCCGAATCAGTATAACGGCTTGTAAAAAGAGAAATAGGTAAATAGTAAAAGCAGAAACTTATCCCCGTTAATGTCGCCCAGAAAAAAACAAGGTGTGGATTACTTTCTATGGAAAATAAAGAAATATTGGCAATTATCATAAGGCACATTGAGAAAACTACGCTAGTTCTAGTGCCCAATTTGCCTATCAGTCCAGCCAGAAGTGGCAGTGAAAGAATGTAAATAACCCTTATCAGAACTAGCAGCCCTACGGAATATAGTATAGATTTCTCATATTTGCTGTATAGGAAAGCTACCCCAAAGCTGTTAATTAAGTTCAGCGCTAGAAACGAGATGCTATTGGATAGTGTAAAATACGATAAGGCATTCATAATTTTATGTTTAGTTCTAAATGTAACTTAAAGTCACCAAGATGAACAGAGGGGATAAATTAATTATCGTAGCAGGCCCTACGGCCAGTGGGAAAACCAGTTTTGCAATTAAACTGGCTCAAGAAATCGATGCCGTTCTGATAAATATGGATTCGAGGCAGGTATATAAATTCATGGATATTGGGACAAATAAAGGGAAGATCGTTAAGACTGGGAAAAAAATAGAGGCCATGGAAATAAATGGCAACTCAAAATCCATTTTTGAATTCCGAATAGAAGGTTCAGAAGTAAATGGGTTTTTGTTCGACATTGTACGGCCAGACGAATCATTTACAGTGTCGGATTTCATTGCTGTCTCAGGGTATTTGATTGAGTATTTTAAGTCAAAAGACCAGAAGTATATATTTGTAGGAGGAACTGGATTATATATCGATAGGTTAATTAGCGAGTTTGATTTACCTGATGTAAAACCTGATGAAAAGCTGAGGGAAAAACTTCAAAAATTGAGCACAGAGCAGCTATACGACGAACTTTATTCTCTTAATACTGAAGAAGCAATATCTCTCAACCCAAGTGATAGGGCCAATAAAAGACGACTGATAAGAAGGATTGAGATTGCAAAAGCTGGTCTTAAAGCCCGTTCTCGGCAGAACAAAATCCAGTATAAATTGTATTATCCAAAATTTGACAGGAAGGAACTGTATGAAAAAATAGATTGTCGGGTAGAGAAAATGTTTGAAGAAGGGCTTGTCCAGGAAGTCGAAGACTTGATTAGAAGGGGCTATAAAGAGACAATCCCTATGAAAGGAATGGGCTATAAAGAAGTGGTTAATTATCTAGATGGAAAGATCACTCTTGAAGAGTGTAAAAAAGAGATTAAGAAAGCACATCGAAACTACGCCAAACGACAAATCACCTGGTTTGAAGGGCCAAATCGTGACTATAGATTAAGCAAAGTTAGATTTTAATCTTTGGTAGTGGGCTTTGTTTATAGAAATTGTCCCTATATGCAGTGTTAGCTTGCGAGCGTCTGCACAGACTTGATCAGTAAAGCTTCAAGAATTATTTAAATTTTTCTAAAAGAGCCTCACTAGTTTCCTGGTAGTTTCTTACCTCATCCACGAGCTCACTTTCAATCGATTGTCTATTTGCAAGCCTTTGATCAAAGGGTATGGAATTTGGATCTCGATATAAAATTCCGGTGGCTATTTTCTCCTCTAAATCTTTAGAAGTAGTAAGCGCCTGGTTTATATCTGTATTGTCATAGTCGTTTACATTGACAGTATCGAAAATTCTTTCCTGATACCATTCATGAGTTGTAAATTTGTTGTATGTGGGACAATTCTGAAGTATCTCAATGAAGGAGAAACCTTTATGGATTATTCCTGCACGGATAATCTCGGTCATTTGGGTTACATCTCCTGAGAATGTTCGTGCGGCAAATGAAGTCCCTAGTCCAAGTACGAATTGCATGACATTCATGGCAGTGGCCGTTACGCCATCTGGAGAAGAATTCATCGGTATTCCTGCTTTAGTAGCGGCAGAAGCTTGGCCAGTCGTAAGCCCGTAGTTACAATTATTGTGCATTAAAAAAGTAATGTTGTAATTTGAGCGGATGGCATGGACGAGATGATTAATCCCTTCACTTAAAGTAGCTCCATCGCCACCGGAGGCGATTACGGTGACCCTCCTGTTGGCCAATGAAGCTCCACATGCGATCGGTATAACTCTTCCATGAAGGCCATGAAGCCTGTATCCGCCGATTTTATCCGAGCCATTTCCGTTACATCCTATATCAAAGCAAAGAAGTGTATTTCGGGGTGGAATATTCTCCGCAACCAAAGCCCTTTTTGTCGCTGCAGCAATTCCATAATTTCCACAATTGGTACACCAGGTATAAATATTATTGGAATAATAATCGCTATAACTTACGTCCGAATTCTGATAGTGTTCTAAACATAGCTGGCTCATGGGTTTTTCTCTAATATAAAATTCAAGACATCTTCGATAAAGAATGGCCTGCCATCATACTTTAGTAGTTTCTCAGTAAATTTATGACCGGTTTTTGAAGCGATAAGTTCCCCTAATTGGCCTGTAAAATTGTTTTCTATCAGAACTGCTCTTTTTGAATTTTGAAGAGTTTTCAATAATAGTTCAGTTTTCAAAGGGTAGAGGTATTCAAAGTGTACGTAATTAATTCTAATTTTGGTGTTATTCCCTTTGAGTATATTTATACAGTCAAGAATCGTTGATTTAACACTTCCCCACCCGACGAATGTTATATCTGCTTCCGGTTCTCCATATACTAGAGGTTCCGGGAGAATGTTTTCTATTTTTATTAATTTTTTCATCCTCTTCTCAAAAATCAATTTCGCATTTTGGGCCTCTTCATTTACATCCCCAATCTCATCATGTTCATCTCCATTTGCGTTGTATGGTGGCAGGTCATTCCCCGGAATCCAACGTGGAGAAATTCCATCTGGGGTAAACGTATACCTTTTAAGGCCGTCTTTCACAGGAGTTTCTTCATGTGTTAATCCTGCAATGGCATGAACTGCAGCGATTTGCATTTCTTGATTGATACGAGTAGCCCGCACATCAAGCGCACCACGGAATATATAGGGAAAGCCTAAAACATTATTCACTTGATTAGG
>CAYVIR010000034.1:6948-7643 GCA_964451645.1 uncultured Candidatus Saccharibacteria bacterium
GGGGATTTGAAAAATTTCCGCATAGTTGAATGCTGACTGTATAAGGCTGTAGGCACTGTTGAAATCACTCGCAGCTATGACCATCCGAGGATATTCGCCGTGGCCTGCATATAATGCCAGATTCAAGTCCCCTGCAGATGTCCAAGTGGGGAGGCCGGTTGCAGGCCCAGGTCTTTGCGCCAAAATACATACAAAGGGTGTTTCGATAATTCCGGAGAGCGAAACAGTCTCGGTCATAAGGTCAAAACCGCCACCCGAGGTGCCGGTCAATGCTCTTGTTCCCATGTGCATAGAACCCAAGGCCATTTGAGCGGCCGTTATTTCGTCTTCTGCCTGCTTAACAAGCATTCCAGTCTCATGAGAAGTTTCTGCCAAATATGTCAAAATTGAAGATGCCGGTGTCATAGGATATGAGTAATATGCTCTCACGCCGGCTGATATTGCTCCCAAGGCCAAACTATGATTGCCTGTGATTATCTTCGAGGCTGCCCATTGTGGGAAGGTTTGGAACTGAAGTTTGGATAATGTCAGATCAAGCTCATACCCCGCCTCTAAACACTTAATATCAATTTCGACTATTTGCGGTTTTGATTTAAATTCTTCTCGTACAACATTTTTCACTACGTTCATGTCAATTCCGAGCATTTCAGTAAGTGCCCCTAGAATGATCATATTGGAAGTTAGTGTATTCCCCC
>CAYVIR010000034.1:7653-7867 GCA_964451645.1 uncultured Candidatus Saccharibacteria bacterium
TACATAATGGACATGAATATTGTTGTCCTTCAAGAATTGTTGTTCCGGAGCCTTGAAGGCAACTGCTGTGATGGTGTGAATTAGAACTCCGTTCCTTCTTATCGAATAAAGATATTGATATATAGAGCGTCTGCTTGAACAAACTAAAACGTCGCAATATTGACTAGATGAATTAATTTCAAAGTCTCCAATATCAATTTGATAACATGCATAT
>CAYVIR010000035.1:0-7709 GCA_964451645.1 uncultured Candidatus Saccharibacteria bacterium
TTGACGATCCTAGTGGAGTAGATGAGCCAGAAATACCATTCAAGGCTCTTGGAGCACTAGACTTAGGGAGAGATTTGAGTCCACACGGTATACAAATAACCAGATATAATTTATCTAAAAAAGATAATGAGTGAAAATGATCCCGGACAGGGGGCACGATTGGCTGGAGAAGTGTATAGAGATCCGAAGGTCAGAGAAGGACTGCGGAAATGTGCAATGTTAAGTGTTACTGGCCGTCTGAGCCCATTGGCGGAAGAATTGGCTGATCTTATCGCACGGGGCTATCCTATCAGCGGAAGTGACTGGGCTCCTACGCTTGTTACCTCCCCCCAAGGTCTGCCTTTTGTGAAAGAAGTGATAGATGGTGAAGCATTTTATAATTTCCGTAACGAAAAGTTGGAAAGATATAATTATTCCTGGCTTGTGAGCGAAAGGTCCGTTGATTTAGAGGACCGAGAATCTGAATTAATAAGATTAGAGGAAGAAGACAGGGAACGCGAATATAAAAAGAACTTTGCCATGAGAAGGATTAAAGAAGATAGTCCAATTATCACCCCGTTTGAATATGATGTGGAGGAGATGTCAACGAACTTCCAGCTTCTTTCCGAGGCCCTTTTTAGAGGGTTTGTAAGATTTGAACATCACTTCATAGAGATTTTGCCTTTAGTCGGTGATGTAGCAGGTCTCTCCAGTGAAGATTTACTAAGTAGGCTTGCTGAAGTTATTCAGTTCTTGGTCAATGAGGCAAATTATTCATTTGAAAGAAATTATCCCAGTGGAGAGATAGCTTTGAGATTTCCTCATTCTACCTACCCGTTTAGAGATTTTAATTGGAGAGGATGTCTCGAGAGTCCAATAGAGGGACAGATGCCTGGAGAAGGAGACTTGGCTATCACGAGAGAGATCCTGCCTGCGGATGATACAAATAATCCTTTCCCGTCACGAGTTTGTGCTCAAACCGATAGTCTCCTTAGAGCCAGCGCAGCGAAGGAGTTGAATGGAGGAGTTCATGCAGTTTCAGTTGCGGATGTTCTCCTAGATGAAGTTGGAGCTCCCGTTGCTGTCTCCTTAGAAGATAGGATATATGATCCGGCAAGGTCAATCCCATTCCCTCTTATGGTGGTGGGAAGGACTGCTATTTACCCTGCATTGACGCGGAATCCAGATGATGAGCCTGAAGAAATTAATAGCCTTGAGGTGTGGTCGGCCCGTTTCCATAGGGGCTTTGCAGGTTATACAGTCACTTGCTATGGGGATGGCGGATATATGGCATATGATATTCCTCCTGAACAATATCAAGGCCCATATTCTCCTACTCCAAGAGATAGAGTAGGAATAAAAAGGTCAGCTACGCAAGAAGAAATTAGGAATCATTTAAGATACGTAGGGAGGTTCTCATTCATAAATGAAGGAAAGATAGATTATGTCGCAGAATATTGGAGAGAAATTATATTAGGACATTCCGATGAGGATGAATAGTTAGCGCTATACTTATGAGTGGAGAATCACAGCTATTTAGTAATGGAGTCATAGTAGAATATAACAACGAAGGGTCGCCATACTGGTGGGATGGATTCGAGTGGATCGCTCTTAGTCCTTACGAATATGGCTATATTGACCACAACGGGGATCTGATCCTGCCGACTGCACCTACTCTTTCTTATCAGGAAGAAGAGGCATCCACCCAAGGAGGAGGGTGTGTATCGGGAATAGGGAATCTACTAATGCTAGTGTTTATAGGTGCTGGCGCTTTTGTCGCAGGGGGACACATAGTAAACTCAGTTGTCCAAGGAAACGAGGGGAAGATCACTGTCAGTGAAGGGGAAGGTCAGATCCAGGATTTAGTTGGCGGACTTAATATCCCCTACCTCTATCCAAGAGTGAGAGAGGTAGAAGGCAGGATTCTAGATTTTGGGCATAAATTCGGTGTGGACGCGAATCTTGTTGCTATTATTATCCTCTATGAATCAGGAGGAGACGCATCCAATGATACAGATATGATTGATGTTGGTATAGCACAGATGACCGAGGGAGCGATGATTACAGTGAATTCGGATACTACTCCTGAGGAGCGTGAATACGTAGGCTTGCCAGATGGGAGACCTTTCACTATGGACGATTTGAAGAATGATGAAGAATTGTCTGTTGCTGCGGCCACTTTTTTGATCCGCTTTTACCAGAGATATTCTGGTATCAGTATGTATGACGCGTACACACTAGCACGCCTCTACAATGGGGGCCCGGGTGCTATCGATGGGCCGACAGGAGAGTTGAATGAGAAGTATGCAAATGATATTGGCGGTTTGGTAACCCAACTGAAATCAGGTATGAATGGCTCCAAGATCCAGGAACTGATTGCTTCAGGAAGAATTGCTCCTCCTTCACAGTGATCGCCGAGTGTTATAACAAAATAAAAGTGGCCCTTATTACTTCCATATTTTATTTTCTTCAAAAAACAGTACCATTTCTTCTTCTAAAGGAGTAGAATCTTGGGTTTATTCTACTTTTTAACTTTCGTTAAATGGGAGAAGGATTATCATTATTAACCCCAGAGATCGTCGTTGAATTGAATATCTCTAATTAAAGGGCGATAACGATTGATGCTATTGATATTGGAGATAAGATTCTTCTATGGTTGCCCATTCTTGAGAGCGCTTACCGTCCACTCCTGTAGGTGGCGAGTCTTTTTTCCTATTTAATACCTTGAGTCAGATACTAACTATTGATAAAGGATTTCTTTCTGCCGCTGAAGGGAATCCACTTTTAGAAGATTTGTTTAATAGAGTTATAGGCATGGTAAATATGCTGCTGACTCTCACTTACTGAGATTGACAAATTGCGACACAGTTGCAATAATCTTCCTGTTTAACCCGCGAATTTGTCAAAAAACAGATATTTATATGGCGTGATACTGCTGGTATTGGTCCTGCTCTTTACTATCTTGCTAAGTAGCTTTGGTAAAGATTTTGAGGACCAGAATAAAAAGAGTATTGTGGTCACTTTCTATGTGCTTGAGGAGTTTTCTAAAGAAGTAGTAGGAGAGAAGATCTCGGTTACTAATCTCACACATGCGGGTATCGAACCACACGACTATGAACCATCTCCTCAAGACATAATTAACATTCAAAACGCTGATTTATTTATAGCTAGTGGTGGAGGCCTTGACTTGTGGTCAGGGGAGTTTTCTGTTAGCTCGAAGGGGGAATATATATTAATGAGTGACCTGATCAAAGCTAGTGCACATTCTCAAGCAGAACAATCCTGGACAGAGGATCCCCACTTTTGGATGGATCCCCAGATCTCGGCAAAAATAGTACAAATCATTGCCGATAAGGTGTCCACTATTGATCCAGAAAATGAAAGCTATTATCAATCAAATGCCAAGGAGTATATAGCTTCCCTTAATGATTTGGATAATGACTTCGCGACTGGCCTGGAAAAATGTCTACAAAAGAAAATAGTGGTTTCGCATAATGCTTTTAGCTATCTTGCAAGAAGCTATGGCGTTGAAATTGTGAGCATAGCTGGGGTTTCTTCTGAAGAAGAGCCTTCGGCAAAGACGCTTGCAGGAACTATAGATTTCGTTAAAAACGAGAATATTCAATATATATTTACTGGAAGTAGTTCAGAATCTGGACTTGCATCGACTATTGCAAAGGAAACGGGAGCAGATATACTTGAATTAAACAATCTAGAGACATCACCCGACGGAGAAAAGAATTCAGATACTGGATATATAGGGGCGATGAACAGTAACCTCTTTAATCTAAGAATTGCAATGCAATGCCAATAGAGAAAATTATCGAAGTAAATAGCATTAATTTCTCCTATGGTACTAATAAGGTTCTGAAAGATGTGACTTTCGATATAAAAAAAGGCAGCTATGTGGGGATTATTGGTCCAAATGGTGGAGGGAAAACCACTTTACTTAGAATTATGTTGGGCTTATTGAAACCTGACGATGGATCGATAAAGATGGCAGGTCAGGAAGTTGGAAATGCTTTAGATAATTGTAGGGTAGGCTATGTCCCGCAGAGGATTAGCCAAGAATATATCGATCTCCCGGCCACGGTAGAAGAAATTGTGGAAAGTGGGATTACGGCTAAAGAAAAGATATTTAAAGTAGACAAAAAGAGAAAGCACAAGATTACTAGGGCATTGGAGGTGTCTGGGTTAATTGATAAAAGGTTTTCACTCATTGGTGAGCTTTCAGGCGGTCAAAGACAAAAGGCGTTTGTTGCAAGGTCGCTGGTTTGTGAACCACAGATATTAATTCTCGATGAACCTTTTGTAGGAGTGGATTTGGCCTCGCAGGATGAGTTTTATCAATTTCTCAGGGATTTAAATAATGACAAAGGTATTACTATCGTATTCGTTTCTCATGATTTAGACATGATTACCGGACAGGCGAGAGAGGTTTTGGCGCTAAACCAAACTATTGTATATTCGGGAAAAGCGGCGGATATAAATGAGGATGAGCTTGTAAAGAATCTTTATGCTCAGAAGTTTACACATATACACCATGATAGATGAGTTATCACTAATTTTCGAATATGAGTTCATGCTCCGAACTTTTGCTGCGGGAATAGTTGTGTCAATAATTGCCCCGATTATTGGTATCTTCTTGGTGGTTAGGCGATTTTCTCTTTTGGTAGATACTCTTGCGCATATATCTTTAGTCGGTATAGCAGGGGGCATGCTGCTGCAATCCTCCCCACTTATAGGGGCGATGTCGTCTTCTATCCTGGCCGCAATTGGCATGGAGAAATTAAGACAGGGAAAAAAGATGTTTTCTGAGTCAGTTGTAGCAATATTTTTGTCGGGCAGTCTTGCACTCACCTTAATTATTTTCAACCTTGGAAACGTCGCCGGTACGAGTATTATGAATTATCTTTTCGGTAGTGTGACTACAGTAAGCCAAACGGAGTTGATAGCAATCTTTGTAGTGGGGATAGTGGTTATTACAATGGTACTCGTTTTCAGAAAAAAGCTGTTTTTAATTGCATATGACGAAGAACTGGCCCGGGTGAACGGTATGAATACGGCTTTTTATAATTATCTTCTAATGGCCATGGTAGGGTTGACCATCGCCTTAGCTATAAAAATTGTAGGAGCGCTACTTATAGGTGCTTTAGCAGTCATTCCCGTAGTAAGTGCAATTCAGTGGGGTTACAGTTTCAGCAAGACAATGGCCATCTCGGTAGTATTCTCCTTGGTAAGTGTATTAAGTGGTATAGTTGTGTCATTCTATCTTGATTTGCCAAGCAGTGCGTCTATTGTAATAGTATTGCTACTTTTCTTTATTTTTTCGTTGGTATTTAAGAACTATGGAAGGACTATCAGATAGAGTTTCTTTTGGGATTGGGGCTCTTCCTCCTACAGTGCACGAGCATCTGGGGGGGATCGAAGGTGAGAGTATTTATCCGATTAAAAGGTTTAAGGAAGTGATCGGTTATCTGGGGCGTAGGGAGGATAATTTATATATTGCGATATGTGCTACTTTTACTAGGCCAAAAAGAGATAGTACTTATAGTCTTTATGCGATACCTTTCGAAGAATTTGTATCCTACTGCGCTGGGATTAATAGTGATATAAGGTTTGGCACTTTTGCTTATTCGTATTTGTATTCGAATGGTATCCATCCCATGTATGATGGTATCCCGAGTTTGTCTGAAGCGTTAGGACGGCTTAATTCTATAATACTAACTCCATCTGTGTAGTATCGTAGTATTTCCCATCGATTAAAAGTTCATCTCGATTAACCCCATTCTCGACAAATCCGACTTTTTTATAAAGATTGAATGCGGGGAGATTTGTCGTTACAACTTCAAGTTTCATTTTCTTAAACTGATCCATTCCCTTTAGCTTGCTTATAAGTTCCATCAGCAATTTTACTCCAATACTTTGGCCCTGATATTCCGGCTTTAAATACATTAAGCCGACATTTGCGACATGTCTTGTTTTCTTTTTATCCTTCCAGTAAGCCCCCACGCACCCTATCATCTCCTCGGCGTCATAAGCACAAAGCAAGAGGGATTCTGTGAGATTTATACTGCCGATTAGGATTTCCCGCCAGTAGTCATCAGGTCTATTCTGGTTTTCCTCGTAACTACTGGAAAAAGCAAGGGGAAACTCTCTAAGACTTTGTAGGCGAAGTTTCTTATATTGTTGCCACTCATTTGCTTATAATTGAATTAGTACTATCCCGATACCTACAATAATGATTCCTAAGATCTTTTGCAATACATTGGACCGCGAAAAGTTTTCGTGACTTAAATTGGGGAAAAAGGAACTTAGAATAAAAGCATAAAGAAACACAAACACGGAATTTAGAGTATTAGTACTCTGTACTAAAGCAACTGGCACAAGCAGAGAAGCTTGTCGAAAAAATATTTGACCTGACAATTGTAGGAATTCATTTGAGAGATTTAGCCCAAGTATATTTTTTGTATTGATACTTAAAACTTGTAGGAATTCTTTCCGATATGATCTAACACAACAGAATAAGAAAATTCCTGAGATAAATGCCCCAAAAATTTCAAAGAAGATTCCATCCCAGAAGCTGAATTCTAGGGCAAAAGATTTAAATATAATCGACGATATGGATAAGCATATTACAGCGAAAACCATGAGAAGAAGTGGCCTTCTTTGTATGCTGAATTTCCTGTTTTCATGACGCAGCATTGTAACCAGCCCTCCTAATAATATGATGATCGCTCCAGCGGTTTGTTTCCCTGTAAGGAATTCATTTAAGAATATCACCCCAAGGAGATATGTCATTGGGGTGGTAAGTTGCCACAACACACTTATTTTCGTAGGTTCTTCCTCTCTGATAGCATAAAAATAAAATACGGACATCACGACATACAAAATACCGACTGAAGTGGCTATCGCTGCTTGGAGAAAAGGTGTCGATATAATTTCGGGGTTCAGGAATAGTATGGGAGGTAAGAACATGGCATTGACAATGGCAGTGAATATCAACACGGCTCCCACTCCTCCGTTAAAGTATCTTGTTACAAGATGTTTGTCCAGGTGATTAACTCCGGCCCATAAGGCTTGTGCAAGAACAGCGAATAAGAGCCAATTCATTTGCTATATTTCCAAAAGTAATCGTGCATATTAACAGTGAAATCCTCTTCCACTTTCACCCCCTCTGCTTCTAATAGTTGTTTCTGAATAATTTTCTCCATCCCTGCTTCGCCGTGTTCGATCGACAAATAGCCCTGTTTGTTGACCACTCTCCACCATGGGACAATATCTTCTTCTAAACTTAGACTACGTAAGGCAAACCCAACTTGTCTTGAGGATCTTGGCTGGCCAATCATTACGGCTATAAACCCGTAATTGACAACCTTCCCTTTGGGTATCAATGCCACTGCTTCAAATACCTTTGAACGGAATGTTTTATCAGAGGGTTCTACTAATTTTGTCTTCATCAAGATTGGCTTGTTTTAATCTCGTGATGGTATTTTTTATCCCCATAAGGTGATCATCGTGTAGAGTTTTGTAGACGTCTAACTTCTCTATGTTTTCCACCAGTAAGGAGGCGAATCTATCTACGGCTTCCTCAAAGTAGGCCTTGGAGGCTTCGTCAAGATCGGCGACTCTTTCATGAGTGAAGATAAAAGTGTAATGCGGGTTCTCCTCTCCAAATACCAAAGTATTTTTTGGTGTAGGTTCCGGTCTATCAGGAAATTTTACTTTTG
>CAYVIR010000036.1:0-6847 GCA_964451645.1 uncultured Candidatus Saccharibacteria bacterium
CTATCTAAAGTCAATACAGCTGCTTCGCAAGCATTGACACGTCTGTACAAATTTACAATTCTCACTACTAAACATAGAGGATCTCTACTAAGAAAATTCAAATGATCGCCTTTAACATTCCACGCCTGATTGACAGCTTGTACAACATCGGTACTATTTGAGATATGTAAAATTTTTGACGGAAATTCGCCCTCGTGTTCCTGAGGAATATCAAACATTGCAATAATTTAATAATTGAACCTATTATATACCACCCCCACAATTAATCTAGCTATTTAATTGTTGCCTAATTTAGAATACAAAATAATCAAAAGTGCTTTAATTACACTTCTATAATTTCTTCATTTTTCATTCACTGCAAGTGTGTTAGTATAGTTTTATGAAAAAATCAACGAACAACATCAATCCCAAGATAGTTATAGAATTATCCACTACCAATGTTCCTACAGTGCTGGATACAGACCAAGCACACGACATTCGACTGAAACTCGAACAGAATATAAACTCCTTTGAAACGATTACCTATATTTATGTTGTCGACAGAGACAATAAATTTCAAGGGTATTTCACTCTAAAGCAATTATATTCGGCTCCCATTTCAACACCGGCCTCGAAAATAGTGAGTGCAAAAGTATCGGTTAAGTCGACCACCCCTCCCCACCAGGCAGCATTGAAGACGATACATGAAGGAATTTCCTCTATAGCTGTAATTGATGAAGATAACAACTTCAAGGGGGCTTTGACTTCATTAGTAATAATTAAAATTCTTGACTCACATCATTTAGAGCATAGCTTGAGAAGAGGGGGGATATCACGAAAACACAAAGAAAGTGTGCTAAGCATGTCAGTTCTTACTTCACTTAAACACAGATTACCGTGGTTAATTCTGGGGCTACTCGGAGGAATAATCACAGCTGGGTTAGTGAGAAGTTTTGAGAATACCCTTGAGAAGAACTTAATTTTGGCAGCATTTATCCCGCTAGTATCCTATATGGCCGATGCCGTGGGCACGCAAATGGAAGCTTTTATTATTAGGGATCTCGCGGTTGATCCGGGATTGAACTTCAAGAAATATTTTTTTAAGCAATTTAAAGTAGTTTTCCTAATATCTATCATTGTGAGTTTACTTCTCTATTTTTCCAGTTATATTCTATACAAGGACCAGGCCGTTAGCCTTATCGTCTCCATTGGTCTACTCATAGCAGTTATATCATCGCTCTTTACAGGCATGACAGTTCCTTACTTTTTCTCAAAGCTTAAATATGATCCCGCTGACGCAAGTGGACCAGTTGCAACTATCGCGCAAAATGTATTAAGCTTACTGATATATTTTGGAACTGCAACAATAATTCTCTAACTCCGCTTTGGAAAAAGTCTTCAACAAGAAAAACAAGTATACCTTTCTGATATTGATGATAATTATCACAGTATTTATTATTAATGTTTTTTTCTATAGTTTTGCCTTTGATGCGATCGTCGTATTCTTAGGTTTGTTCGCAATTATTTTAAAACGACAAAAAGAGTTCATAAAAGATTGGACTTTACCCTTATTTTTGTTCTATATTTACGAACTGCTAAGAAGTAGAGCGAGCAGGCTCGCAGAATACTTCGAGCGGCCGATATTAGGGGAATTTTTAATTGATCTGGAATCAAAATTATTCTCAATATCCGGCGAGATACCTACTGTTTTTCTGCAGTATCGATACAGTACCCCAATAATCGAAAACTTCATTCCAAACACCTTTGAATATATATTATTTTTCTTTTATATTTCTTTTTTCTGGTTTTGGCTAGTTGTGGGTTTTTTATTATGGAAAAAGGACCCAAAGGTTTTTAAAAAGTATATTTACGGTCTAATTGCTTTTTCTCTTTTTAGTACGTGTGTGTATTTCCTATATCCAAGTGTTCCTCCATGGTTCGCCTCCAAGGAAGGATTGATTCCAGAGATAAAGAGAACAATGTATAGCTATAACTACTTAAATACTGGAGGTATCGGCCTACTCAAAACATACGGAGGGAATGATTTCGCAGCGATGCCATCCCATCATGCTGCATGGCCATTTTACGCCTGGTTGTTCTTGGTTAAATATTTCGGAAAGAAGACCATTCCAATCGTATTGTTCCCTATTCTGACAATATTTGCTACCTGGTACGGGGCAGAGCATTATATTATTGATTCCATTGCAGGGGTTGCGCTGGCCACTTTTACATTTTATTTGGTTCATAAGAATTGGAAAGGAACTCTTATCTATAATAAACTGCATGGAACCAATCCTCAGCGTAAATAAAAATATTTGCTAGACATTATCATGTAATTTCTTCGTATTGTGATTCGTAAAGTGCTAATGGTAATATAATTCCAAAGAGAGGAGTTTATAATAAACGCTATCAAGAAATTTCTTATACCTTGCTTTAACTTTTGTGTAAAATACCATTACCTTTGTTAATTTTAAGATGCTATCTGAACCGCGTATAAAAACTCTACTTGATTCCAGTCCTACACATTATTCAATCTACATCGATATACTGACAGGCCCTACTGCAGTTGGTAAAAACTGGGTAGCTGAGAGACTGAATAAAACTCATAGGACTCTGGTTTCTATTACAAGTCGGCCTAAAAGAGAGGGAGAAATTGATGGAGAAGATTACTATTTTATAGATGAACGGGTATTTGAGGAATCTTTGAGACATGGTGAAATGGCCACAACTTTTACCTTTGATGGCCATTATTATGGTTATCTAAAAAGCGAACTAGATAACGCAAAAGAGAGAAATCTCATTCCACTAGCAATGATCTACTATAAAGTACTCCCGGATTTTATTACAAGATTTCCAAACCACTTCATCTACTTTATGTATCCTCCTTTTAATAATAAAGGCTTAAACCTACTTAAAAAACGCATGCTTTCAAGATCGGCAGGAGACTTTGAAATGCGATGGCAAGATACACTTGAACAAATGCATGCCATGTATAAAGCAAAACCAAACCTCTTGGATATATATTCGAAGAGTAGGCTCTATGAGATCAAAGATGATCAAAGCGCTTGGAAATTGATACGAGACTTAAAGAGGAAAAAGCACTAAAATATTCAGTCCAGTGATTTTCCTGTCATATTATTATAAGTTTTCCAGACAAAATCGATCAGGATTCTAAGAGTCACGCCTATTATTATGCCTATCATAATAGTTAGGGGTAATTTATTTGTTAAAAACGAAATAAAAAACCCTAACAATAAGCCCATTACTGCTCCTTCAAGGATTAAAGAGAAAAACCTTTTCATAGAGATTAATATCAAATTCTGCGACTTTTATGGATGCAAATCAATCACTAACCATATCTCTAAGAAGCTGATTCTCAGCAACTGTGTCCGACATTATCTTATCGATCAGCAGTACATTTATTGCAAACAAAAAAACTATAGCTACAACACCTACAATAAGAATGAAATACATAGTTAATTCTTCCTTACTGCTTTTTGTAATATGGGCATATTTATTCTTCATTTCAATAATTCAGTGATGTATATACATTACATTATAATTGACGAAGAAGGTCAAGAGAAAAATCTTCAATACAGAACTGCAACATTGGAAGCATGGGAAAGAATGCCCACAAGCGATAATATGGCTTTCAACAAACTAATGTTGAGAAAGATATGAAAGTAAGAAAAAACGTATTCTCCAACCCCCGGATTAACCCGTTATTTGTGGAGATTAGTGCCCTTAAGGGGAGTGTATTTGCTGTTGGTGACCCTAAGGGGAACGACCTCGAACCCCATTGTTAGAATATATCGCGAGCTGGAGAGACTTGTCACTATGATTAACAATGTTAATCAAATTTCACATTCGCAAATCGTTTTTTGTTATCTACCACAAATCCAATTCCATGAAATATAACAAATGGCAACCATAATAAAGCCTTCCATAATACGATTTCATAATCAACATTACTGAAAAAATAAAACCCAAGGCTAATCAATATATTACAAGTGTAAGTAATTAAATGATATGGAAAAGATTGGTAGGCGTTGTCATTATCAAAGTCGCTCTTTAGATTTACTAAGTACCAACTTGGTACAATTGATATTAGGATTAGAACTTCAAACAGTACTCCAAGAATCATCTGATCTGCAGTATAAGCAAGCATTGCAAACAGCGTCATTAGTGAGATGTAGATTGCAACTGATATATATTTTGTACTCTTATTCATAATGTGATTTAATAAAATTAAAATAATGTTATATCTTTGTAGGCGTATATGTTCTTTTTGATAAACTCATTCAAAACATATTGCCCTTCATCCGTTATTGAAAAATATTTCTTTTCTGGTCCTAAATCACTTGATACATTTTTAAAAGATACTAAATTTAGTTCTTCTAATTTCCTCAAAGTTCTATACAGACTCATGATTTCTGGTTGGATATATCCTTTTGATTCTTCTTCTATAAAAGAGCTTATCTCTTCGGAATATCGTTCTTTATCACGTACAGATAAGAGTACCCAAAAGGTTAAATGCCCCTTTTTATATGCGGACTCAAGAGCTTCAATTAGACTATTTAGTTTCACTGAGTTATTCATAGCGGTATTATACTGCACGTATAGTTCTGGTGTCAATAATTTGTCTTAGATAATTAATCAAGTAGCTTAAACTGAAATGAGAAAATGCTTAAAAACAATATCTGGAAGGTATTCTAAGAGGATTGATTTAGTTTAAAGATCTCGCCTGCGGGATCTCGTGTACGAGATGTTATGACCCCACGGGGAATCGAACCCCGATTGCAAGATTGAAAATCTTGTGTCCTAACCGTTAGACGATAGGGCCAAATAGTTGTTCTTAATCATTACAAACGAAGTGCAGTAATGATTGTAGAACACTTTTGTCCCGTAATCCGAGTTTACGAGGATATACGGGACCTCTTTACTTTTCAACGCTTTCACTTTATTCCCACACTCCGAACTTGTGAGGAGCTGTGGGATCTATTTATTTTTCAACGTTTCCCCACACTTTTACAAAATGTCCCTCAAATTGATTATTACATTCTAGGACGCGTCTATTATATCAAACGAACCGTAATTAGAAAATTCTATTTTGTAAGATGCGAATATCTATTTTAACCTTTTTAGGTTTCCACCCGTAGGTCTGATGCTTAGTGATCAACTATAACTCTATGGATATGATTTTCTGACTCCCTCTGAAATTAACAAAAGTTTCTATCGTAATCTCAATTTCTACTACCTTCTATAATCAAGTATATTGCATTGTATGAGGACGCATCCCAGCTGGCATAAAGCACGCTTGACGACGCCTCTCCTAAATCTCAAGTCAACATTAATACTGGCTCTTGCTTATTTCTAGAGATTGTCCACCGTAAAACAAAAATATTATGTGAGAATCCTAGATATTGCTAGAGAAAACAAAATTATAGATTATTTAATCAACGATGATTTGAGTAATAAATAACTATTTAGTATTCTTTTTAAACTTTAACCCATAAGCAACCCTCCCCAAAATCAAACACATAAAAGGATAAGCCGGTAAAACGTACCAAGCCAATTTTGTTTCTACAAGTGTAAATATTCCTAAGACAGCAATAATTGCAAATAGTGAATATTTTACGTAAGAATTAGAAATTATTTCTCTTTTTAAGAAAGGAATTATTAAAACAGGCCAAAATGGATTCACCCGAACATCTAAGAACACTTTTAAGATGTATCCCATTGGATGTCCGTGTCCTTCTATTCCTTGGTTCACTCTCTCTAAGATGTGGTAATTCAAATATATATTTATAAACTCAAAGCCATAATTCAAAAACATATATATATGCCAGGATAGAACCATCAATACAAATATGCCGATTCCGACTAGGAATTTCATATATATTTGGGTCTAGACAACTTTAGAGTGGGTTCTTTCTAAATTCTGACAAAAGTATATCATAAACTCTTCCTCTGTTATTCCATCTAAATTCTGATTCCTTCAAGTGTAATTTAAACATCTCGTCTGTTTGCCCATTGAATTTTGATAGTCTTCTCTTCGTGTAGCTCCAAAAACTCTCTATCCCATTAACATGTGCTTTTCCTCTTACGAATTCATCTTCACTATGATAAACCCTGTAATGATCATATCCGTTAAGAATTAATCCATCATAACTCTTCCAACCATCAGAATATATTGTAGACCCTTCTAGAACCTTACCTTCGATTATGGGTATTAAGTGTTCCCTTTTACAGTTTTTAACAACATTTACGAATACCTTCCCCTCTCGTTTAAGTATCCCAAATACTGGTGTTTTACCTGCTGCTCCACGACCACGTTTCCCTCTAACTCTCTTTGCTCCGAAGTAACTCTCGTCAACCTCAAATTCTCCAATCTCGGGGGTATCTGCTAGTGATATTTCAACTATCCTTACCCGTATCTTGTGAAAGAGTTTGTTTACTGTATTACGACTCACTCCTGTATACCTTGCCGTCTTGGTAGCCAACTCATCCTCAGCAAAATACATTAAAATTTCACGAAATTTCCGTTCTGAAATATGCGATTTGTTTATGTACTTGTTATTCATTGTCTAGACTGATTTAAAGCATTTTACCATGCTCTAAAGTTGTCTAGACCCTATGTTTTAAACATGATTACAATTAGTATATGGAAGCGACTATTACAAGTAAAGTAACGACTTTTTCAATTTGTAAGTTAGATTAATATCAATGAAATGACGAATTAGTTTGGGGATCAAATACTCACTTGAGTGATTTTTAAACCTAATATACAGTTAAATATATTAATGACTTGAAAATATCAGAACAAAAAATAGAATTGGATTACCACGTGTTCTTACTCCTGCAAGTG
>CAYVIR010000036.1:6857-7708 GCA_964451645.1 uncultured Candidatus Saccharibacteria bacterium
ATTATATTCATTCATTTAACGAAGGTGAGGGGAAAAACATTAAATGTCTTTATTTTTAGTTACTACTTTTTCATATACTTCAATAATTCTTTTTGTGACTTTATCCCATGTATACTTTTCTGCAAACTCTTTCCCATTCTTCGAGAGAGTTTCTTGTCGAACTTTATTTTTAACAATAGCTTCGATACTCATCTTCCAATCAGCCTGATTTTCCGGATCAATTAATTTCACTGCATCTGTCTGCGCGAAAATTTCCGCCGGTCCCCCTCTGTTTGTCGAAAGAACCGAAATTCCCTGTGCAAGCGATTCCAAAATGACAATTCCAAACGCTTCATGAAGGCTCGGAAGTACGGACACATCTGCAGCTGCATACATATCAAGCTGTTTATCAGGGGTTATGAACCGCTCAGAGAAAACAACATTCGGAGAATCTTGGTATAATTGTCTAAGATAAGGAAGATATCCATCATCACCTCCCGCAAAAAAGAATAATACATTCTTCAGTTTTCTCACTGCCATCTTCAGATTTTGCAACCCTTTTGCATAACTCGCCCTTCCTACCCACACGACAATTCCGTCCCATTTGTCTGCACTAATTCCCCACTCCTTGTAAAAGTTAGCCTCATTTCCTTTACTAAAGAAAAGATCTTCAACTGCGTTTGGAACTTCAACAATTCTCTTTGCCGCGACACCAAACATCCTTATTAATTTTTCCTTCTCAGAAGGAACGAGTGTAATAATACTCGAAAAGCTTCTAAGGAACATTTTGCCGAAAGTATAATCGTGAAGTTTAATAAATAATTCGGCTATAGTAGATCTAGATACTGTTGGGAATGGATTATGAGTCGTAA
>CAYVIR010000037.1:0-2377 GCA_964451645.1 uncultured Candidatus Saccharibacteria bacterium
TCTTCCTGATATACTAGGACTATTTCTATGGTGTATTCCCCTTTGCGTAGTTCTGTTGAAAATCCACTCATATTAAACTTCGATGTTTTCATTTCAGTTTTGGTAGTTCTAGTCGGACCTGATATATGCCAATAAATATCAAATGTATCATTTATATCTCCCCAAGGAATTCCACTTACTCTTGGCTCAAAATAAAATTGGACATTTACAGAATTGAGGGTCTGGCTTATTACTTCCGCTTGAATTCTCCCATCAATTTGAAATTCTGCCTGAGTACTATCTGTATCTGGAGATGCAACCCCGAAAACGGCGAATACAATTATCATTCCCATTCCTATAAATCCAATCATTGGATAAATACTCTTCCCCAAAAAGCCATATCTTGGATTTTCAAAATCATTCAATCTACTCTTTAAGTGAAATATATACATGACCAATACAACAATGACAGCAACACCAATTAGACTTAGCACTAAAACTAAATTTAACTGAGTTTTCGAAAGCAAATCTTTTATCAATTCCATATATCTCTTTATTTAATTGTTTCTATTGTTAATACTGTTCGTCGGCAAAGTAGTTTGTTGACTTTGACTAAGCTGACTAAATGTAGGCGGAACTTCTCCGGTAGGAGCCACTTGGAATGTGGATATATCCGAGCCAGCAGGAACATTATTGGCACCCATAGTTTGTGGTGAAAGATTGCCAGATTGCGAAGGAGAACCAGGATTATTTAATTCGACTTTAGGTGTCAAACTTTGCTGAATTGTTTGTGTACTAGGATTCGTTGATACAAAAGAAGGAGGGATCGCTCCAGACTCTTGCATCACGGATGAAGCCTTTTGCTGACTATACCCTAAAGTTTTTAATCTCTCTTGTTCCAGCTTTTCGAGCCTTTTTTCTTCCATTTCCTTTAATTCTCTGGGATTAGTGGTTATAAGATTATGCTCATTTTCACTAGCGATAACCTGTATCCCCACATGATTATTCCCTGCGAAGAAAATCCCTTCTCCAATACCCGCAGTTAAGAGATACTGTTTTTCTCCCTGAGATAGGTAGAATACCTTTTGCAACCTGTCAGCTGCTGCTGTGCTTTGTTTCATCAGTACCTGGATTGAAGAGTTTGTCACCACAGCACGTCCATAATCAGTTCCGAGAAAATCCTCAACATCCTGAGTAATAGTAGTGAGCCCTAAAGCATATTTACGAGCACGTTTAGCAATAGAGTGCAAAAATCTTGCTCCTTCCTCAAATTGCATCATCCACCAAGCCTCGTCGATAATTAAAATTCTCTCCCTTTTATCTTTTTTCACGCGGGTCCATATATAGTCCAACATCAGATACATAGCTATAGGCCGTAAATCTTCCGCTAAATCTCTTATACTAAAGACAGTAAATGAGTTCTTAATTTCGATATTGGTTTTTTGATCAAAAATTCCTGCTGAACTACCTTTAATATATTTTTCAATCCTTTGAGCCAAGACATGTGCTTCATCCTCTGCCATGGCTCTTAAGACTTTATACAAATCTTCAAGTAATGGCGGCTCGCGCCTTTGGGTAGCGGGGTCCGGGGTTATACCTTTTTCTTTATAAGTTAGAATCAATGCTCTGTCTAATAAAGCACTCTCTATCGAAGTTAGTTCCCCTCCAACCATTAATCTTACTAACCCGTTTAAAAGCAGAATTTTAAACCTGAGCTCATCTTCATCTTTGTCATAAATGCCTGATAATTCAAAGGGATTAAGTTTTTGACCTCCATCCTGGGAGAAAGAAATATAGTCACCACCTACAGTTGTACATAATTTTTCATATTCTTTCTCAGGATCAATTATAATTACATGTGTTCCCATCATGAGACTTCTAACAGCTTCAAGTTTGACAAGATAACTTTTTCCTGCCCCAGATGTGGCGAATACCACCATGTTAGCATTCGGCATCTGAAATCTATCGAAAATTATAAGGCTTTTGTTGTGTTTGTTAATCCCATATAGTATCCCCTGATCCATAGTCAACTCCGAGGAGACGAACGGGAAAGTTGTAGCGAGAGAGGTCGTATCCATATTTCTGGTAAGATATATCTTATCTATACCAAGAGGCATACTGGTGACGAATCCCTGCTCTTGTTGCAGCGAAGCGATTTTTGTTATTACCCCCAATGCAGATAGCGTTGATTCTACATTCCTTGAAATCTTTTCTAAGTCCTGTAAGTTTGTTGACCTGATCGTAATATAAAGGGCAAAATGGAAGAATTTCTCATTCCCGCTTGCGATAGCTTGTTGCAATTCTTCAGCATCTTTAAGAGTTATTTTGATATTAGGATCTGGAATCTTCCCAGCTTCAACATCAATATTTAGAGAAGCCTGTAATTCTGCTATCGTTC
>CAYVIR010000037.1:2387-7699 GCA_964451645.1 uncultured Candidatus Saccharibacteria bacterium
CTTCAGTCTTGAAAGAATAAGAGCTGAATCAACTGGATAATAAAAAGTGCTTAAAGTTACGGGTCGCTCAAAATTGATAAGTGGGGAGAGCCAATTTGCACTTACCCATCTTGGGAAACCTGTAGCAAAAAAGGTTCTGAAATATTTCCCCCCTATCAACATGTGGTTAAAATCAATCTCAATAGCAGGAGGAGCAATTATGTCTTTAACATCTACCACTCCCATTGAGAACTTGTCTACTGCCTCTTGCTCTTTATTTATTGCATTAGCTAACCCCACCATCTGCACTTGTTCAGACTTCTTTTTCCTTAGAAATGGCAAGTTATCTAGTATTTTAAGTTTTGGTAATTTCATCTGGCTTGAAAGAAGTATATTTGGTTGTAGTTAACTCTAAATTTTGAGCACCAATTTTATCAGGATCATACATACTATAGTACAGTCTGACTAATTGGTCATTATTCAATTGCCAAGCCTCTATCCCCATCTTCTTAAATTGTTTGAATAAGTGATCCCTTTTGGGATACAAATTAATTTTTGACTTCTCAAATATCGCCTTCCTGTTTGTAATTTGTATTCTTTTTCCAAAAATCTGTTTTACAATACTTGTTCTTTGTACTTCTGCAGATACCTCAGGAATCACAATAAAGAATCTCTTATCTAGAACTTCTCTATTGTATGTAAGGTTTTTTATAAATTGAATATAAATCTCTATTTGTTTCTTTAAAGGATTTGACGCCTGTTGCTCCCTATAGGAAGTTAACCTTTCTAAATAAGAGGTTAAATCAGACCTCTCAGTCAAGATTACGATCTGCATCTGAAAGTTCAAGGAGTTTAACATCCCAGCAAATGTCTTGATTTTGGCATCTTGTTCTTCTTCTGATAGAAGATCGAAGTTCACAGCGCCAGTTTCTATTACGAGAGAGACTCGGCCATCTTTAAGAAGCACCAATTCATCTCTGATATCCTCGATCTCCAGATGGTCTTGTGTACTGAGTTTTGATGGGGTCATCAATGCCATATCTATTTTGCTTTAAACTTATATAATATTTGCTGCCCAGGCTTAATTCTGATCTTGTAATAATCAAAATTTAAACCTTTAGCGGCAACATTCGCAAAGTAAACTGCAACATCTAAAGGTATACCTAAATCAAAATACCCCTTATCATCACTGACTACCTCCTTAATAAAGTCCCCCGATTCTTTATTTAAACTTATTAATGCTCCGCTTACCGGATTCATGTCCTTATCAAAAACGTATCCTTTAACTGTACGGGTCGTGAGGGGTTGTGGTATTTCTTCAGCTTGAGGTTGCGGAACCTGAACGTGAAGAGACGTATCTGGGGACTTGGTCTCTAATAGCTGCTCTTCTATTTGTTTCAAGCGTAATTCTTCCGCCCGATCTGCAGGAGTTGGCTCAGAATTGATCTCGAATTTTGTAAGGGGTGTAACGGCCGCTTTAAACCTTCCTTCCTTCTTTACCTTGGCTAGTGCATCTTCTTTCTTCTGTCTCACTTCTTCCTGAAATACATCCGGCTTTATACCTGTTTTTTTCCATACTCTCTCTTGTGAAGTAAACATTGCCACAATGAAATTGGTTAACCAGACTGAAGAGTATTGGCCATTAATCTTAATCAACGACAGAAACAGTCCTAACAATACCGAAATAATTATTAACGCGAATTTCAAGAGACCCGGGACCGATGGGAGGAAATAGATCAACAATCCCCCCAGTAGTCCTAAAGCAAGATAGGCGAATTGTCTTACAGTTAGTGCCCCAAAAAGTTTGAACTCAACTTCCATAATATTCTGAGGGACAGCGTGTCTTTCCATTTATTTCAAGGAAACAATTAAGTATTCAGTTACACCTGCTGGCGTCTTAACTTGGACATACTCTCCAAGCTTTGCTCCTTCAAGGGCCGATCCAACAGGAGAATCCAGTGTTATCTTGCCTTCTCGAGGATTTGCCTCATTATGCCCGACAATAAAATATTTTATTCTCGCTTTATCCAATCTCCTTTCCAATTCGATCTCTGAACCGACCCCCACAATACCTTGAATATGACGAGATGCGATTGATGAGTTCGCAAGGAGTTCTTTAAGGTCCGAAATCCTAACTTCATTAAACTCTTTAGCCTCTAGAGCCGCTTTATATGCGGCATTTTCAGAGAGGTCTCCCTGTTGTCTTGCTCGCTCAATATCGTCAGCTATTTTGTTCCTTAGTCCTCCTTCTCTTTCTTCAATTTCTTTGACTAGTTTTTCGTATCCCTCTTGGGTCAATACTTGTTTTTGACTATCATTCATATTTTACTTAATTCGAATTTAAATAATTTGTCTTTATTCAAAATACCTGAATAAATATACTTATTGCCTTGCTTTACGTAGTCATCATTTTCTGGAAGAACAGTTAGAGACTCATCAAAGATAAATTCCAGGTCGAAGTTACTTTCTATTCCAGGAGTCTTGTTTAATCTTATCACATAAACAGCCTGTTTTGTCTCGCCACCTGCAAAAGCAAGCGTTTCGTAGACTGTCCCGTAATCGAGATCATCCTCACTGAGAAAAATATTACAAGTTTTATCGTTTGAGAATGTGGTCGAAACTAGCTCTGGGCTGACATCTTTGGATGAGACATTTTTTGCTCCCCCGGACATACAAAGAAATGCATTCTGTAGATTATCCGAACTATTTAATTCCAATAAAAAGTCTTTCAGTCCTGTAAAATCGGCATTAACTTTTATCTCCCCGGATAAAGTAGCAATAGGAAATTTATCTATCTTTCCATCAGTGGCAAAATCAGAATTCATGCCAAAGTTAATTTCTTCAGTTGCATTATACTCAACACCATTGACAGTTCTGATGAAACTTTCGAAGTCAGGATTACTGCTATAAAATATTAGATCCTTGTTTTGAGTACTTTCGGATATAAATGCAGCTAATTCGAATATATTTTCATCCAAATTAGTAAATTTCTCGGCAATAGCTTTTGTAAGTAGATTCATAATTAGAGAATGTCTTTGATTAAGGTTCTTTTCATCCACAAGAAGGTTAATATTGTTAAGAAGATTATCTTTGTTGAAATTAACCTGTTGGAAAGTTACCTCTGAACCATTCTGAAGCAATTTACTTAAAGTCGAAGTATTTGCAGCTAGAACGACATCTACAGATGTTGAATATACCTTTTCGTAATTATCTTTGAGGATTTGGAAATATATAGATTGATCGGAAATATACGCTAAGTCATCGAACACTATATTTTCTTTACTTACCTCTTTACTACTGACGAGGTTTATAGAAGCTATCGCTTTGTCAGTTACAACGGTTTTATCTAACTCAGGCAAAGTAACAATTTCAGTATTGACAGCTTTAAGAGAACCCTTATCAAATGTAAACTGAATATAACCAATGATATTCCCACCAGCCGAACTGTATAAGGTATTATCCTGAACAACTACCAGAAAGTTTGTAGGTCTCTCTTTTCCAAAAATTATGGGCCAAAAGCCATAGTATTTCCCCAGATATTCATACCTTGATATTTGTTCATCCAGATTAGTACGCTTATCTTTAAGGATATTTTTGAATTTTAGAGGGAGTTTCTCGGCAAAAAAGTCCGTTTCCTGCTTCGCTTTCGTAACCCTGGCTAAGCTATCACTAACTCTACCCCGCAAGGTAGAGATCTCTGTAATATCCTCGTCGTAGTTACCCTCGTCCTGGATAGTAAGTAGTTTATTCTCCCCATATCTATACGTAAGGTTGGGATCTAATGCCTCAAAATAGCTTTGAAGAGGCTCATAAGCTTCTAGAAGATCGTTGTGGGCCTGAGAGTATTCTATTGAATTCTCTAAAAATCGCTGAATATTGCTATACAGTTCCGGCTGACGTGTGAATGTAAAAAGGTACTGTATTTCCTCCACTCTTTGTTGAGCCGACTTCAAATTGTCAGTTAAACGTATATTTTCTTCCCGAGCCTTAACAAAGTCAAAACTCTCGGCAGCTAAAGTAGCCCTATCAAAGTATAGTTTAGTAAAGAACAAATTTTTACTTAAACTGAATAATGGAGAGATCAATACAAAATAAATAACTATAAATCCAATAAAGAGCATACTAGTCACTATAAAATCCGCTAAAGTGACGTTTTTTAAAATACTGATCCTTTTACTAAAACCAAAGAGCATATCGTGTAAGGACACATCTAGCCTTTCCATCTTACTCAGATGCTTTCTCCTCCTTCCTTTTATTTTGATAGAACTATTTGCATCCACCATACTTCCTGTCCGTGTCATTTCTAGTTTTTTCCTCTCTGCAATCAATTTGGAAATAGCATCAGCTTCTACAGGTTCATTCTCTGCAACAAAAAAGAAATCCTTAATCTTATTTGATAGGTTTTTTGATTCAGCGATGGTCAGAGTAGAATCCCTCTTCAGTGCTTTTTCTATTACAAGTAACTCCTGTATATACTCTATGGTTTGGACCAAGGCCCGATCGAATCCAATTCTAGGCTTCCATCCTATCATTGATAAATTCTCTGCAGCCTTATATAAGATAAGTGGAGGATATTTATCATCCTTGCCATCAAACTTTATCTCTCTTGCAGAAGGAATTAATTCTAAAAGCTTATAGGCGATAGATAAAACAGTCATCTCTTCCGGATTCGACAAAGTATATATCCCGCCTTTCGTACTCGCTGAAAACTGTGCTTTCAGAACTCCATATGCGGCGTCTAAATAATGTATGTAATAATTTGCTTCTAAACCATCGCCAGGAACGAATAGATCCCTTCCTTCAATTCCTGCTCGTATTAATTTATATAGACTTGAATTTTCTTCAAACTCACATCCCCTGCCGATGATTTCTCCCACTCTTAGAATCCTTGCATTTATACCTACCTTTTCCTCGTACTCGCTAACTAAACTCTCAGCATACCTTTGTATTTCTAATTCCATATAGTCAGAATGCTTTGATTTACTTTTTACACCGAAGTTATAATCGAAATGAGCATTTGAGATGGTATGTTGGTGGGCTTTAATTGATGTAGTGAGAAGGAATTTCGCATCAAACTTCGCTGCGATATCCAACATTGAGTCTAAGAAGTTTGAATTCTGCAAAAATTTTTGTGTGGATATGCGTTCGGACAGATCTGTGGATTTATGTTCAAAATAAAAAATATAGTCTAACCTTCTCAAGTCCACGGATAAATTCGCTATTGCATTGAAATTGAGTACAATAAGGTTTTTGTAAGCAGACAAAGGTTCGAGCAATTTCCTCGAAGCATTGCTCTCGCTATCGATGATGATGACATATCCTCCTTGTTCTAA
>CAYVIR010000038.1:0-3371 GCA_964451645.1 uncultured Candidatus Saccharibacteria bacterium
TAACATTTAATACAACTCCTTGAAGTTTCTTGGGTTGTCTTACTGTCTCTTGAACTTTTTTGGTCATTTATTCCTTTTAAAAATTATTTCTCCTCTGCCTTTTTCTCCTTTTTTACCTTAACTGTCACCTCTTTCTTCTTGTTTTTATCTTGGACTTTGTCATCTTTTTCTACGTCTATCTCAGGAAGAGTGTAGATCCCGAGCGAATTTGCATGAAGTAAAGTCTTGATTCTCGCTAACTCCTTCTTCTTTCTTCCCAAAGTAGAGTAATCCTTCTCTTGTCCGATCCGAATATTGAATTTAAGATCTACGACTTCTTTTGTAAGTTTACCTAGTCTACTTTGAAGAGACTTTGTAGACATTGTTTTCAGTTTATTTGTTTTCATTATTCTCTTGCAATAATTCTGGTTAGTACAGGTAACTTTTGAGACGCCTTTCTCAATGCTTCTCTTGCTGTTGGTTCATCTACACCCCCCACCTCAAACATAACTCTTCCAGGCTTAATCACGGCAACATAGCCCTCAACATCGCCTTTTCCCTTTCCCATTCTAACTTCTAGCGGTTTCTTCGTATATGGCTTATGCGGAAAGACCCTTATCCACAGCTTGCCTTTCCTCTTCATCTCTCTTACTAGTGCTTTCCTAGCAGCCTCAAGCTGTCTACTATTTATCCAACTCCTAGTAACAGATTGAAGGCCGAAGTCGCCACTTGTAAGCTCAAAGCCGTTATTGGCGACACCTTTCATCCGTCCTCTAAACGCTTTTCTGTATTTTGTTGTCTTCGGTTGTAACATTATTAAAAATCAGTATCATCTAAATCGAGTTTTTCCCCTGTATAGACCCAAACCTTAATACCATGCTTCCCAGCATTAGGAACTTCAGCATCTACAAAAGCATAATCAATCTTTGCTCTCAATGTCTGCATCGGAACCGAACCCCACTGAAACTTCTCAACTCTAGCAATTTCAGCACCTTTGATACGACCGCTTACCCAAATTTTAATCCCTTTAACCTCACCTGTCTTTTTTGCATTTTCAATTTCTCTTGAAGCTGCAAACTTAGGAACAACCCTTCTAACGAGCTGATTCTTAATATTCTCTGCAATAAGCCTAGCCTGTACTTCTGGACTTTTTATTTCGAATACCTTAAGCTCAACTTCTCCTTTCACCATCCTATTTAGCTCTTTCTTTAGCTCTTCTATCCCGGCGCCACCTCTTCCAATAACAACCCCAGGTCTTGCAACTCTCACTTCAATTTGTACCTTATTCATTGACCGCTTAATCTTTACTACATTTACACCTGCAGCTTCTATTTTCTTTCGCACATATTCTTTTATCTTCAAATCATCATGCAACAGCGTCGCAAATTGACTTTTTGGAGAATACCAGAAAGAACTCCAACCCTTATTTACTCCTATTCTAAAACCTGTTGCATTAATTTTTTGACCCATTTTTTTTAATTAATTTGTTTTATGCCAATAGTAAGATGACAATTTCTTTTGAGTATCTGATGATACCTCCCCCTGGCTACCGCCATACCTCTTTTAAATGTCGGGGCCTCATCAATAAACGCCTCACTCACCACTAATTTCTTTTTATCCCAACCTTTATTATATGTTGCATTATGAATTGCGGCGTTTAGAGTTTTTAAAACATCTTCTGCTGCAGCTTTATTCGTGAATTTCAAAATATCCACCGATTTCAAGGCCTCTTTCCCGCGAATCAAGTCGATAATTAATCTAGCTTTTCGAGCACTTGATTTAATATATTTGTTTTTGGAATATACTGTATCTGTTTGCATATTATTCGTTTAACACCCTCCCAATAGAACCGGTGGCTTTCCCGATCTTTCCCTTCTTACTATGCCCTTGGAATTTTCGTGTGGCAGAAAATTCCCCTAATTTATGTCCTACCATTGATTCTGTAACAAAAACGCTAATAAAGTTTTTTCCATTGTGAACATCAAAAGTCATTCCAACCATCTCCGGCGAAATAACTGATGCACGTGCCCATGTCTTAATAGCAGCATGCTTCCCAGGGATAGCCTTTTCTAATTTTCTTGTTAATCTTGGATCGATGAACGGTCCCTTTTTACTTGATCTTGACATTTTATTTAAACAATTGTCTTATATTTCTTATGTTGTCGACCCTTTTTATTTGGTCTTCTTTGAATTATATATTTATTTGTCGACTTGTTCATTCTGGTTTTCTTCCCTACAGGATTCCCCCATCTATCCTTAGCGGGTCCACCCGGTCCATGTCGCCCACTTTTACCTTGTCCATCTCCATGTGGATGCTTTCCGCCACTCATAGCAACTCCTCGGACAGTAGGGCGGATTCCCATTCTTCTTTTAGTGCCAGCTTTCCCAAATTTAATATTTTTTACATCCAAATTCCCAACATTTCCGATAGTGGCAAAGCAATCAGACCTTACCAATCGAATTTCTCCGCTTGGCATTTTTAATTGTGCATATTCTTGAGTAAATCCTTGAATTTGGATAGCCGAACCCGCAGCTCTTGCAATTATACCACCATTTCCTCTTGTTGTCTCAATATTATGAACGAATGTCGATGCCGGAATATTTTTCAGTGGCATGGAATTCCCGGTCTTTATTGAAACTTTCTCTCCAGAAACAACTTTATCCCCCACTTGCAGTTTTTGAGGGGCTAAAATATACCTTCTTTCTCCATCTTCATACTTTAGTAGAGCAATATTTGCGGTTCGATTCGGGTCATATTCAATCGTCTCCACGATAGCGGGAACGTCATATTTATTTCTCTTGAAATCAATAATACGATATTTTCTTTTAACTCTTCCACCTTTATGCCTTACAGTCTGCTTTCCCCTGAAATTCTTACCTGCATTATACTTAACGTATTTTGTCAAAGCCTTATAAGGCTTACTTTCGGTAATAGCAGAGTAATCAAGAGATTCTGTATGCCTTCGTGTTGGTGTTGTGGGATTATGTTGCCTAAGTGCCATGATTATTTAAGGTTAAATATCTCTATCGTCTGTCCCTCTTTCAGAGCGACAATTGCTTTTTTAAAATTGGATTTCCTACCTTCATGCCTTTTCTTTCCAAAAGTAACTTTTTTACCCAATACATTCAGTATTTTTACATTTACTACATTTACATCAAACTTCTCTCGAACAGCATTCCTCACAGCAATCTTACTCGCTTTTGAAGAGACAATAAATGAATACTGATTTAACTCATTTGCGAGCCTCATTGTTTTTTCAGTGATTATAGGTTTTATTAGTACTTCCATTTTATTTCTTTAATTTAATTACCTCTTTCTTCTTTCCCCAGAACTCTATAATTTTATCTACAGTCTGAGGGAGCAGAACAATATTTTTATACTTCAATAATTT
>CAYVIR010000038.1:3381-5292 GCA_964451645.1 uncultured Candidatus Saccharibacteria bacterium
ATTTATCTGCATTAATGCTATTTATAACTTCAGTGTCAACCTCTTTAACATTGGCAGCAGCATTAGTCAGTTCAGGATTTAGTTTGTCTTGAATAATCAAAGTCTTACCGCTTACTTGTGCTTTTTCCAAAGATTTAACTAATGACTGGGTAAGCTTCTCACCCTTAAACGAAAAATCTTCAAATATGGAAATTGACTTTTTCTTCATATGAGCACTAAATGCAGATCTTATCGCCAACTGTTTTTCTTTTCTATTCATATGCAATTTATGATTAGCTTCGTTTTTTGGTCCAAATGCTACTCCACCACCAGTAAAGATAGGATTACGTATTGATCCTGATCTTGCCCGTCCAGTACCTTTTTGTCGCCATGGTTTCTTTCCGCCTCCACGTACATCACCCCTCGTTTTACTATGGGCATTACTCTGTCGTTGATTGGCGAGGAATATCCTAATTGCCTTATTTAAGATGGATTCGTTCACTTCTATGCCAAAAATTTCTTCTGGAAGGTTAATTTCCTTTTCTGATTTAGTTCCAGTTTTTGTAAATAAATTCATTTTCATAACTATTCCTTCGATTTAATGAGTATGTATGAACCCTTATTGCCAGGAACTGCACCTTTTATTCCAATAAGCCCATTTTCTTTATCTATGTGCACTATCTGCAGATTCTTAATAGTAACTTGATTCCCGCCCATTCTTCCGGCCATCTTCTTTCCTTTGTAAACTCTCCCCGGAGTGGTTCCTGATCCTATAGAGCCTGGGGCTCTCCAGCGATCGGACTGTCCATGAGTCTTAGGTCCACCATGAAACCCCCACCTCTTCACGACACCTTGAAATCCTTTCCCCTTAGTATCTCCGGTTACAGTTACAATTTCCCCCTCTTTAAATATTGTCGGGTCAACTTTAATGTTTTCATCTACGCCGATTATAGCGTCTCTTATCTCTTTAATAAAATTCGGCACAAAACCAAGCTTTTTGTATTTACCTACCTCAGGCTTATTCGCATTCTTCTTTTTACCTTTCCCAAAAATAGTTGCTTCATAACCGTCTTTGTCTTTTTCTTTTTTCCCAATCACATATACATCATTCACGTCGACGATAGTAACCGGAATAACATTTCCATCTTCAGTGAAGATTTGAGTCATTTCTTTTTTCTGAGCGATAATTGCTTTCATTTCTATTTGTGATCAAACTTTCAACTTATAAATAAAAACTGAGGCCATTAGGCCACAGTCAATTTACCACTGTCTGCCTGTACTTTACTCTATTTTTATTAACTCCTTCCCTCTTTCTGGCAATATTTCAACCATTAAGATAATTTATTATTTGATTTCTATCCATACTCCTGCTGCAAGCTGAAGATGAGTAAGCGAATCAACTGTCTTGCTGGTAGGTTCTATGATATCGATAAGTCTTTTATGGGTATTCATCTCAAAATGCTCCTTAGATTTGCTGTCGACGTGTGGCGACATTAACGTAACAAATTTAGACTTCTTGGTCGGTAAAGGGATAGGGCCAAGTGTTTTTGCTCCTGTCCGTACTGCTGTTTCAATAATTTGCTCAGCAGCCTTATCTACTACCTTATTGTCATATCCTTTTATTTTAATTCTAATTTTCTGCATTTTGATTTTGAATAGCAACTTTAAATTTAGAGATCCTCTTAAAGAGGATCTCTAAACTATTTTATTTATTTTATAATTTTTGTAACTACTCCTGCCCCTACTGTCCTTCCTCCCTCTCTAATTGCAAATCGCATTTTATCTTCGATTGCAGCAGGCGTGGAAAGTTTGACAGTAAACTTTGCATTGTCACCAGGCATAACCATCTCAGTTCCGCTTGGAAGGGTTACCTCTCCAGTTACATCAGTAGTTCGGATATAGAATTGCGGTTTATATCCAGTGAAAAAGGCC
>CAYVIR010000038.1:5302-7675 GCA_964451645.1 uncultured Candidatus Saccharibacteria bacterium
CCGTATGTCTTCCACCTTCATCCTTAGTGAGGATGTATGCCTCAACCTCGAATTCAGTGTGGGGATTAATTGAACCTTTCGCAGCTAAAACCTGCCCTCTTTGAATTTCATCTCGCTTGATACCTCTAATTAGTACACCAACATTATCCCCTGCAATACCTTCTTCCAATTGCTTATTGAACATTTCTACTCCAGTTACTGTGATTTGTTTAATTTTCTCGTCTAATCCTACTTGGTCAACAACATCTCCAACTTTGACCTTTCCTCTATCGATCCTACCTGTAGCGACTGTCCCACGACCTTCAATTGAGAAAACATCTTCAACTGCCATTAGAAATGGTTTGTCGATCTCTCTCTCAGGCTCCGGGATGTAGCTATCTAAAGCATCCATCAATTCCTTCATTGTCTTGTCTCCAGCCTCTCCACCTTCCATTCCTTTAAGTGCACTTCCTTTGATAATTGGAATTTCGTCTCCTGGATATTGATATTTCTTCAAGATATCTCTAATTTCCTCTTCGACCAACATAAGCAACTCTTCATCCATATCATCGTCAAAAACATTGATAAAGACTACTAGATATTGTACACCTACCTGTCTTGCTAAAATCACATGCTCTTTGGTCTGTGGCATAGGTCCATCTGCTGCAGATACAACCAAGATTGCACCATCCATCTGTGCAGCGCCGGTAATCATGTTTTTGATATAGTCCTTATGGCCAGGACAATCTATGTGCGCATAGTGCCTAGCTTCTGATTCGTATTCTACGTGTGAGGAAGCAACGGTTACTATCTTTGTTTTATCTCTAACTACTCCGCCCTTGGCAATCTCAGCATAACCTTTTTCAGACGATAGTCGACCCTCTCTTTTTGCATAAGCGATTAAAGCTGCCGTCAAGGTGGTCTTACCGTGGTCAATATGACCAAGAGTTCCAACATTAATATGCGGCTTTGTTCTTTCAAATTTTTTGTCAGCCATTTTTATACTTTAAATAATAATTATTAAATATTTCCATCTGAAGATGGCAGTTTCATGTACATACAAATAATGAGCTATCCTTTATAGCCATAACCGTGTCCCATTTATAGCAAATTTTAATGTTTTCCGCAAGCCAATTTAGGCACTTATAAATATAATAAATCAAAATTATGCTTTAATACCAAGCGCTTCATTTACTAATCCTTCCGGGACTTTCTGATAATGACTAAACTCCATAACACTTGTAGCTTTCCCTTTGCTCATAGAACGAATGTCATTTATCCATCCGAACATATTTCCTAGTGGAACTTCAGCGGATATTTCCTGCACTTTTCCCTTAGGGTTCATACTTTTAATTACACCCCTTTTGGAGGACAAGGCACCCGTTATATCGCCTGCAAAATCATCTGGGGTCACCACGCTTACTTTCATTATAGGCTCAAGAAGAATCGGTTTCGCTTTCCTCATGGCATCTTTAAACCCCTTGGAACCTGCAATTCTAAAAGTATCGGTATTGGAGTCTACATCATGGTAGGAACCATCTATCAATTCTACGGCTACGTCAACAACAGGAAAACCTCCTAAAACCCCAGATCGCATAGCTTCTTGCATCCCTTTGTCAACGGAAGGCACATATTCTGTGGGAATCGACCCCCCTTTGATTTTATTGATAAATTCATAACCCTTCCCACTCTCCTGTGGCCTAAGCTTAAATGTTATATCGGCAAATTGGCCAGCACCTCCAGTTTGTTTCTTCAATAACTCTTGATGTTCTACTTCATTTTCTACTGTTTCTCTATAGGCCACTTGAGGCTTACCAGCATTTACATCTATTTTATATTCCCTTTTCAGAATGTCCATTTTAATTTCTAAATGCAGCTCTCCCATCCCTGAGATTATAGTCTGACCGGTCTCTTTATTAGTTTCCGCCTTAAATGTGGGATCTTCCTGCATTAATTTTCGTAAAGTCTCTCCTAACTTCTCCTGATCTGACTTAGTCTTGGGCTCAATGGCCAAACTCACAACAGGATCAGGAAAGTCAATACTTTCTAATACCAAAGGTCTTTCTTCGCCACATAGGGTATTTCCTGTAAATGATTCTTTAATACCTACCAAACCGACAATATCTCCTGCTCTTGCTTTCGCAATATCTTCTCTATCGTCAGCATGCATAAGTAAGACCCGTCCAATCCTCTCCCTTTTCCCACGACTACTATTGAATACAGTCGAACCTGCATTTAATGTGCCACTATATATTCTTGCAAATGTGAGTTGCCCAATATGTGGGTCAACGGCAACTTTGAAAACCAACGCAACAAATTCCTCGTTCTCATTAATTTCCAATGCCACCTTCTCCTTCGTGTCCGCGTCCGCAGCAACAACTTTTCCTAGGCTTT
>CAYVIR010000039.1:0-3635 GCA_964451645.1 uncultured Candidatus Saccharibacteria bacterium
TCTAAAAACTCCATATATCAAGTACATAATAATTGCCGGATTTTACCATACCAGAGAAGAATCTGAGGATTATTTATTCCTTAATAATCCTCACCTGACCTTTCCATAATCTGCTTAGTTATTTCTATTGAATACACTGGAAGTTGAAATCTTTCTGGTAAATATAAACTCCAATACAAATCAGCCCTCATCACAACGTCAGAATGCAAATTTTGGACATCACCAAAACTGTCCTTTACAGCAATAAATATTGCCAGTGGATTGCCTACAGGAAATGCAACAAAATCTACAACTTCCCCTTCTAATTCAAAACCATCAAATTCTTCACCCCAGCCACCTAGCATCCGTGTAACTATCATATCGCCCACGCTAAGTTCATGACCGAATCTATCGACGGGTTTATTAGGATCTATCGTTAAAATCTCATAACCGTACCTATCAATTAATGTACGGCTTCCACAATAAGGACATTCGCATCCCCATATCTGTTGGTCTTTTGATGCGTTTAAAACATCAAGGACAACAGTATCCGCACAAGTGTCACAAAAAGATATAAGCTGTCTTAATTCAGGATCAAATATATTTTCCATTAAATATGAACCTTTCTAAGATATATCGATTATATACCCAAAGCGTCGTTGCTGCAACTTTTGTTTCCTTCTATAAGCTCTTCCTTTTTTAATATGTTTTTACTTGTTTTCTACTTCTCTTTTATAATTAATACTGATAAAATCTTCCTACTCTTTTGTAATTTCCCCTTCCAAGCAATTTTAGCCACCGGCTAGCTTAGAGGTGGCAATTACTTGAGGATTGCGATATACTCAAAATGCTCTTTGAATTAATAATGATGCGTTCAAAATAGCTGTAGATAAGAGGATTGCGAAATGCAATTTTAGTCTGTATCTTCTGTTGTGCAGAGATGACGGAGCGGTCAAACGTACCAGACTGTAAATCTGGCGCCGTGAGGCTACGGGGGTTCGAATCCCTCTCTCTGCAAGCTCATTAAAACATCGTTCAGCTAGAACAAGATAAACATAATCATCTGTTGAATAGGGATGAGAAGTTTATCCCTCTCTCTGCTTGTCAGATTGATGTCCCGCCACATTCATGTATGAATGTGGGAGAGGATCCACGCAGTTCTATTTTTTAGAACTGCGGGATTGGTAGAGTCCAGATAGAGCTGGGATAGCTCAGTTCTCGCCAGAGGCGAGTCAGCCTTTGGCTGAGGTTACCTGCCTGCGCAGGCAGGGAGTCGCGCAGCAGCTGAAGTAGCTCAGTTGGTAGAGCAACGGTTTTGTAAACCGTCGGTCATGGGTTCGAGTCCCCTCTTCAGCTGCTGCGCGATAAATAACTTTATTATATTTTGCTACGAAAGTAGCTAGTTAAAATCAAAACAATGGCAAAAAAGGGAAATAGAATAATCGTTAAGATGGGAAACCCTAAGACAGGGACCTTCTACATCACAACGAAAAATAGGATTAATACTAACGACAAGATGGAGGAGAAAAAATTTGACAAGAAAACACGAAAACATGAGAAGTTTGTAGAACAGAAAGTGAAATAAGAACTGCTTAATAGTGAGGGATCTTATACAAGATTTTAGGATCATGATGTCAATGGTAGCATGGAGGTCTCTCTCCCAAAGGGAGATGTCCCTCTGGGACACAAAACCATTTATGTTGCAAATAGGACCATGATGTAGTGGTAGCATGAGGGTCTCCAAAACCCTTCGCCTAGGTTCAAGTCCTAGTGGTCCTGTAGTTCTTTAAAACGTAGAGACAAAATAAGTCTGTTTTCCCTCACAAGAAGAGGGAAAATCTTATTTTAGATTCTTTCGGCTTGAATCCTGGGCTAGTGGTCTTTACTTAGAAAAATAGAAAGTTCAGCCTTAGATGGAATATTGTGTATCTAAATTTCTCGATATTCACAAGCCCGTGAAGCTACTTCGGATGTATAAAAAGAAGTGGAGAAGTTACAAACTTTCTTTCCAGAAGAAATATACTTCTGAGAGATAAGAAGTTCTACCTAAGAATAAGCTCGAGAGATCACAAAAGATATGATCTTAAAGCTTGCATTTATTTAAAAGCTAATATTTTGAATGTAGGAAAAACTCCTAATAGTTGATATAATCGTAAGATGAACAAGATATTGTCTGTACCAAAAAACTTAATAGACTTTATTAAAAGTATCTTTCTTGAACTAAAACAGGTAGAGTTTCCGAGTAGAAGTTCAAGTTTTAGGTCTACACACTTGGTTATTATCGTCACAATTATAGGCTCTGTGGTGCTGCTGTTACTTGATGGATTATTTACTTTTATTAGAAATTATTTAACCTTGAATATTTAATTATAATGAACAAACGTGAGGAAAAAGTTCTCCAGGAGAAAAAACCATTGAAAATCAATAAAAACCATAAATGGTTCATAATTAGTACATATTCTGGACACGAAAAGAAGGTTGCGAATCAAATAAAACAGCGAGTCAAAGCAAACGATCTCGAAGAACAAGTGAGTGAAGTTGTTGTTCCTACTCAAGAAAAGATTGTTGTAAGCTCCGGGAAAAAGAAAACTGTCGAAGAAAGAATATTCCCTGGTTACGTACTAATTTGTATGAACATGAATGATGATACGTGGCAGATTGTCAGAAATACTGAGGGGGTGACGAGCTTTATTGGGACAGAGAAAAAACCTACTCCCTTGAATGAAATAGAAGCCAAAAGCATACTTGCATATATGGATGTTAAACAACCTGCTTATCAATTTGCCTTTTCTGTTGGAGACGCAGTAAAGGTTGTGGACGGTCCATTCGCTGATTTTATAGGCACAATAAGCGAAATAAATGAAGACCGAGGACAGGTAACCGTCCTATTATCTGTATTTGGTAGAGAAACTCCAGTCTCTCTAGATTTCATCAAAGTATCTAAATTATAAGACAATACGATGGCAAAACCAGTAAAGAAAATTAAAACAATTGTAAAGCTACAGATTGAAGCAGGCAAAGCTACTCCTGCCCCACCTATTGGGACTGCACTCGGTCCCCATGGCGTAAATATTGCGGACTTCGTTAACCAGTACAACAATAAAACGAAAGATAAGATGGGAGAGGTTATACCATGTGTACTAACTATATTTGAGGATAGGTCTTTTAAAATGGAGCTTAAGACTCCTCCTGTGGCAAGCATGATACTTAAGGCCACTGGAATCAAGAAGGGTTCTGAGACCGCAAACCTTAAGAAGGTGGGGAAAATAACAAAGGCTCAAGTGAGGAAAATTGCCGAGGCTAAGCTACAGGATTTAAACACTACGAAGATCGAGGCCGCTATGAACATTGTTGCCGGAACCGCTCACAGCATGGGGATTGATGTTGTCGACTAATAACATATCTATTAAGAATCAATTATGAAAAGATCAAAAAAGTATAATGAAATGAAAAAACGCATAAGCAATACTGTTTATCAATCTCCTTTGGAAGCTTTGGAAATACTTGTCTCCTCTTCTTTATCGAAGTTCCCAGGAAGTGTTGAAGTTGAGGTTCAACTTGCGCTAAATCAAAAACAAAAGACGGAAAGCATAAGAGGAACCGTGCATTTACCTCATCAATTCGGTAAAGTTACCAGAGTAGTAGCCTTTGCTGAT
>CAYVIR010000039.1:3645-7625 GCA_964451645.1 uncultured Candidatus Saccharibacteria bacterium
CTGATCCCGCAAATATTAAATTCGCAAAGAACGCAGATCTCTCCGGTGGAGAGGAAATGGTAAAAGATATAGAAGACGGTAAAATTGAATTTGATGTGGTGGTTGCAACTCCCGCTATGATGCCCAAAATTGCAAGACTTGGCAAGACCCTGGGAAAAAAAGGCTTAATGCCTAATCCGAAAAATGGCACTGTAACGACTGATTTAGAAAAAACCATTGAAAAATTTAAATCCGGACAAAAGTCATTTAAGCTCGCACAAGAAAAGAAAATAAATTTTGTAATTGGGAAGACCGATATGACCCCTGCAGAGCTAGAAGACAACTTTAATACATTTGTGAATGCGGTAAAAGAAACGACAAAAAAATTCGGACCTTCCGTCATAGATATTATACGAGTTAAGCCAACCATGGGTCCTTCCCTTCTCATTAAGTCCTGAGACTAAGTAAATTGACAAAAGGCAAGGACTAAGATAAGATTAAAACGAATTTGTCAGAGACAATAGGCTTTTTAAAGAAATGTAAGACCTATCTAGACGAAGCACAGAAAGTAATTATTTTACATTCCAAATGCCGTCTAGGCATTTTTTATTTTATGTAAGCGATTATGGCAAAAACTAGAGCATACAAAGAACAAATGGTGAAAATGTATAGAGAAAATCTCCAACGAGCCAAATCTGTCTTTGTTCTAAAGCCAAAAGGACTAAGCGCAAATGAGTCCGTACAGCTCAAGAAAGAGCTAAAAGGTATTGGCTCAAATTATAATATTGTGAAAAATTCTCTTTTTTCAATTGCATTAGAACAAGAAGGCCTACCGAAACTGAATCATCTAGCCCAGAATGAACATGCTGTTGTATTTGCAGAGGAAAGTGTGACGGAAGCTGCAAAAATAATTAACAATTTTGCAAAAGAGTCTGAGAAGATTGAGATACAGGCAGGTTTATATGACAAGAAAACTATTTCTGGCGAAGAGATAGTTAAACTTGCTGAATTACCAAGTAAAGATATATTGCTGGGGCAACTGCTAAATATGTTCAATGCCCCTATTTCCAGTTTTATGAACGTCATAAACGCTAATTCTAGAAATCTTGTGTTTGTTTTAAAGGCAATCGCCGATAAAAAACAAACTTAATTTATTTATTTTATATTTTTACAATGGCAGAGGATAAAAAATCAGTCGAGCTAAAAGGTGATGCAAAAACAATTGCTGACATGCTTGAAAAGATGACAGTATTGGAAGTTGCTGAACTTGTTAAAGCTCTCGAAGAAAAGTTCGGAGTTAGCGCAGCAGCTCCAGTTGCAGCTGTTGCATCTATTGCTGCACCAGCTGGGGAAGCAGTAGAGGAACAAACCGAGTTTTCTGTAGAATTATCAGAAATCGGTGCAAATAAAATTGCAGTTATTAAGGTGGTGAAGGCTGCAACAGGTATTGGACTGAAAGAGGCCAAAGACTTAGTTGAAGCTGCACCTAAGATGATTAAGGAAGCCGTAAGCAAAGAGGATGCTGAGAAACTAAAGAAGGAACTTGAAGAGGCCGGCGCTAAGGTAGCCTTAAAGTAAGACCACAACTCGCGAAATCCTAAAGGCCCTTCCTGATGCCTACTAAGAAGATAGTAAGCGCACTAGGAAGGGCCTTTCTTTAATGTTGTTTTTGGCCTAATTAGAGTATAATTACTCAGTTAAATTAAGAAGTTATACCTATGCCTGCACTAGAATTATCACAATTAGGGAATAACCTCAGCTTAGAACCTGACATCCTCATTTTCTTAATTACCCTACCCCTTGTTATTACAATAATAAGCTTTGCAAAGTATGTGATGGGTATAAAATCATTTGGAATTTACGTGCCCGTCTTACTTACTTTCATGTTTTACGAACTAAGTAGAATAGACAATGAAACGTTCTCCACTTTACAAGGACTTAAGTATGGATTATTTATAACGTTAATTGTCTTTGTAACTTCTTACCTGAGCTACAAACTTATTCAACCCCTAGCTCTTCATTATTACTCCAAATTAGCAATTGTCACCACTAATGTGACGATATCTTTGCTTGTAGTTCTATTTGTTTTAGACCTTATTGACAAAGAAGGTATATTGAGAGTTGACATCTTTTCTTTAATCCTTATAGCCTCAATTTCAGAAAGATTTACTAACCTACTCGCTTCCAAACAGACCACAACTGCGGTGATGCTTTCTATACAAACAATTTTGCTTGGACTTATTTGTTTCTTTGTTATATCTACAGGAGAAATTCAAAGAGCCTTCCTAACCTACCCATGGCTGATAATGCTTACCTTCCCCGTGAATTATATTATTGGAAGATTTACAGGATTAAGATTAACAGAGATATTTAGATTTAAAGAATTACTTGATAAAGAAGCTGAAGTATGAACCTTGTTAATTACTGGAAAAATAGGAAGTCCGTACTGGGCATAAACGAGAGAAATCTTACCTATATACGTGAGTATAATAGAAGCAAGGCTAAAAGAATTGCAGATGATAAGATCCTTACAAAGACAGTTCTAAGCAAAGCCGGCATTCCCACTCCCAAACTGATAAAAACAATCAAAACACTCCAAGAGCTTCGACATCTTGATGTTAACACTTTGCCAAATAGCTTTGTTTTAAAGCCGGTGACGGGACTCGAAGGCGGCGGGATTGAAATATTTTATAATAGAGACAAGGATGGCAATTGGATTCGAGGAGACAAATCGAAAGTTTCCCAAGATGATTTTTACCACCACTGTGTAGATATATTAAACGGAAGATACTCCATCCACCAAGAACCTGACGCAATACTGCTAGAGGAGAGGGTGAAAGTACATCACGACTTCAAGTATTACGCATACAAAGGAACCCCAGATATTCGTATCATAGTATTCAATAACATTCCTGTTATGTCTTACGTCCGTCTACCTACCAAGGAATCTGGAGGCAGGGCAAATCTAGCCCAAGGCGCAATTGGTGTCGGGATCGATATTGCTAAAGGAAGAACCACCAGTGCAATACATGGAAAAAGCGGTTATATCGAATATGTCCCTGGTACTAAATTACGTCTGAGCGGATTAAAGATACCCTATTGGAGTAAGATACTTACCTATGCCGTAGATGCCCAGAAAGCAACCGACCTTCGTTTTGCGGCAGTCGATTTTTTGCTTGATAGGGATCTAGGCCCAGTAATTGTTGAGCTCAATGCACGACCTGGTCTTTCTATCCAATTAGCAAATGATGACGGACTACGCTGGAGATTGAAAAAAGCGACGGGAATAAAAGTACGCGAGACTGAAAAGGGAGTTCGGGTGGGGAAAGACCTGTTCGGAGGGGAAATAGAAGAAGGTATTGAGAACATCGCGGGAAAAGAATTAATAGGCATATATGAAAAAGTCAGCTTCTACGGGAAAGGGGATAAATCTCTATCCACTATTGCAAAAGTTGATACCGGCGCAGACACCACTTCTATAGACAAAGAAATTGCCAGAAAAATAGGCTATTCAGAAATCGTCGAACTTATAGAAAGCAAAAGTATTCCGGAGGATATAGATAGAGAGAAAGGCATGAAGATAGCAGAACGATTGAATAAAGAATTAACCGAGAAATATCCCGATATATGTGAAGTCAACGTAGTAAAGTCTAGCCATGGAATAAGCGTAAGGATAAATATTAAGATCAACTTAAAGATCAAAGACACGACCTTTGAAACAAAAGTATCGATTTTTGATAGAAGTAAGCTAACATACAATGCAATTATCGGACGGAAATCCTTGACCAGATTTATTATTGATCCAGCGAAAATCCTATAAATTAATTCAAGCTTCTAAGGCCAGCTTTAAAGACTTCTATATGCTCCATAGATAGAAGGATGCCCTTGATAACCGCCTCTTGAGGGGAATCTACTACATGACACGGAACACCTATTGCACTTGTGTATAGTTCGTCGATATTTCTTAATAAAGCCGTCCCCCCGCTTAAGACCACTCCCCT
>CAYVIR010000040.1:0-7559 GCA_964451645.1 uncultured Candidatus Saccharibacteria bacterium
AAGATTTTGATCTTTCTCAATCAAAATAAGATTGTTTGTTTTTTTTAATATCATCTCAGACAGAATGCCTTACCCAGGGCCAATCTCTATAACTAAATCATTCGATTTAATTTCAGAAGTCTCAATAAGTTTGTTTGCCATTTCTCTGTCAATGAGAAAGTTCTGTCCTAAACTTTTTTTAAATTTATGATTGGTATTGTATTCAGTCATTCTTTTGGTATCTACTTAATACTGTAATCACTTCTAAAGTGGGCTTAATATTCTTTTGAATTGATTTCTTTGACCCGGAATCACCATAATAAATTGTCATCTTAACTTTTCCAGGGTTGTTAATTATAACCTGCTTTATCAATTCTAAGTTACTTTTATTTTTTTCTGCAGAAATATCAATAACAAACCTATCTTGTTTTTTTATCTCTTCCGCTTTTGCCAAGTCTTCAACGATTAAGCTGAATTCATCGTTTCTAAAATTTGTAGTAGAAGAGATATATACAGACTTATTTTCTACTAAGTTTCCGTTGAATTTTTCAAATGAGTCCGGAAATACTACGGCTGCCGCTTTCCCTTCTAGATCTTCCAGTTCCAAGAATGCCATGGGTTTTGAGCCGTTCTTGGTATAGATTTTCTTAATTTTACTGATTAGAACAATACTTTTTATCTTGCTCCCCGCTTTCAACTTCTGTGCTTCTTGGAGGTTTGTGAAATTATTTAAGAAAATTACATCCTGATATTTGTCTAGAGGATGTTTACTAAGATAAATTCCTAAGAGCTCCTTTTCCCAGTTAAGTTTTTCTGAGTCGTTTTCTTTTTCTATATTAGCTAAAGGAGTAATATGAATATTTTGATGTTCATTTCCAGGGCCAGAAAAAAGCATAGTTTGTCCGCCTTTTAGGTTCTCCTCAATTCTCTGCACCTTTGCATAGACTGTGGGCAAAATTTCAAGTAGTTGTTTCCTTGAGCCGAATTCGTCTAAAGCCCCAACTTTAATCATGAATTCCACGTCTTTCTTTGTTAATTTATGGGTTCCAACAGTCTCAATAAGTTCGTCCAAGTTTCTGAACCTCTCTCTTTGGTTTCTTTTTTGTAAGATATTTTCAATTGATTTTGTAGAGACCCCTTTTATGCCGGCTAATCCAAATCTAATACTTTTCTCCCCTTCTATCTTGAAATCAATTTCACTTTTATTTATGTCTGGCGGAAGAAGCTTAATCATCATATTCTTTGCTTCTTTTAGATCCCTTTCTAATTTATCTATCGAATTAATATCCGTCTCCATAAGTCCGGCCATGAACTCAAGTGGAAAATGAGCCTTGAGGTAGGCAGTTTGGTATGCAATGAGCGAATAACATGCACTATGCGATTTATTGAAACCATAATCTGCGAAAGGCTCTAAATATGAAAAGATTTTCTCGGCGATTTCTTTCTTATGGCCATTCTCCACTGATTTTTTAATAAACAAACTCTTCTCCTTTGCCATTACTTCCGGCTTCTTTTTACCCATAGCCCTTCTGAGCATGTCCGCCTCCCCTAATGAATAGTTAGCAAATTTTACAGCAATACTTATAACCTGTTCTTGATAAATGGCGAATCCAAAGGTGTTTTTAAGTATAGGCTCCAACGCAGGGTCAATATAATCTACTTTTTGTTCTCCTTTCTTTCTCGAGATGTAGTCGGGGATATATTTCATCGGACCAGGACGGTATGCTGCATTCAAGAAAGTAAGGTCTTCAAATTCCGTTGGTTTTAAATCTCGAAGATATTTTTTCATGCCTTCAGACTCGAACTGAAAAACTCCTATAGTGTCAGCTTTTTGAAATAGTCGAAAGGTTTTTTTGTCGTTCAACTCCAATTTATCCATATCAATAGCAATATCGCGGCTATTCTTTATCTGTTTGAGTGTATTTTGTATAACGGTAAGGTTTGACAAACCTAGAAAATCAAACTTCATCAAGCCCAAATATTCTAAGTTATGTCCTTCGATTTGAGTGATAATTTTTTCGCCTCTGGTTTCTTTTTGAACAGGTACGTAGTCTGTAATAGGCGTAGGTGTGACAAGATAGCCGCAAGCATGAATCGAAACATGCCTAGCAAGGTTTTCCATTTTCACAACATAATCACAAAGCTCCTCGAGTTGCGGTGAATCTTTGATTATTTCATCAAACTCTTTAACTTCTGAGCGCATTTTCTCAATGGAGTGAACTCGTCCAAACTTTACTATGACCATTTTAGATAATTTGTCGGCCATTTGTAGGTCGATACCCATTACTCGTGCGACGTCTCTAATCGCTGCTTTAGTCTTTAATCTTCCAAATGTCCCGATAAAAGAGGTGTTTTCCTTGCCATATTTATTGCTCATATAGGTAAAAAGTTCGTCTCTTCTATCATCTTGGAAGTCTATATCGAAATCAGGAGGTGAAGGTCTCTCAGGATTTAGAAAGCGCTCAAAAATAAGGCCGAACTTAAAGGGATCAAGATTTGTGATCCCAAGAATGTAGGAGACTACACTTCCTGCTCCAGATCCTCTCCCTGGACCCACTAGAATACCTTGTTCTTTTGCCCATCTCACGTAGTCTTCTACAACCAAAAAGTAGTCGTTATAGCCTTTATTATTGATAATCTCTAATTCATACTCTATACGATCCTGGATCTCTGGAGTTAATTTAGGGTATCTAGTTAAAACCTTTTCAAAGACTATGTTAGAAAGAGTATCTTTTGTCTGAGCCTTATTAAGTTTCTCGTCATATTTGGGCTGTATCCGTTCAAATAAAATATCGTATTCTTCCACGGAATCTGCAATTTTTCTGGTATTTTCTAAAGCAAGAGGAGATTTAATATAGAATTCGGTTGAAGCATATTGACGTCGTGATGGATCTTCAAGTTTCTTGCCGTCGCTTATACACCAAACGATTTCTTGAACTTTGTGATCTGCTTTCTCAATATAATGTGTATCACAAGTAGCCACATAAGGGATATTTAATTCCTCTGCTATTTCAATTTGTTTCGGTATTAGATCTTCAGATTCTTTTATTCCATTTCTTTGAATTTCAATGTAAACATCATCGAACGATGCTTTCAAGAAATTAATCCATTTTATTGCTTTTGCTCTCTTCCGAGACAATAAATATTGATTAAAATTACTCCCTAGACATCCACTTAGAGCAATAATTCCTTCCCCATAAGTCTTCAACAGCTCGGTATCAGCTCTCGGTTTATAGTAGAACCCCTCAACAAACGCCTTGGAGACGATCTTGAGCAAGTTATGATAACCTTTTTTATTCTTGGCAAGAAGCGTTAGATGATATCGTTTGTCATCAATACCCGGGGTTTTGTCAAACCTGGTTCTCTCCGCGACATATATTTCGCATCCAATAATCGGCTTGATGCCCTGGTAGTTACATTCCTGCCAGAATTCAAATGCACCGTACATTACTCCGTGGTCTGTCAGAGCGGCGGCATTCATGCCAAGTTCTTTAACTTTTTTCACATATGCCGGGATTTTAGCGACACCGTCAAGAAGTGAATATTCGCTATGAGAGTGTAGATGTACAAAGTCTTTTTTCATTTATGGAGAAATTACACCAAAAGTATAACTGAATGAAACTCAACTTATCAAAGCAAACTTAAACTATATGCTATTGGCCACTTTCAGCATATTCTTGGAATGGAGTTGCCAGTTATGTTGTCCATATGCTTTCGACAAGGCAGTGAAATCCCAGCCATATTTGGCTGCGTATTGCCTCGACACCTTGGGGACCAGATCTTGAAAGGCAGCTTGGAAGGATGGATACTTTGCTCCGTTTAGATACCCAAAACAATTATGCGAAAAAGACTGTCTACATGCCCCTGACTCAATTGTCATGATAGCAAGTAAAACTCTGTAATCTGCTTTATTTGCTTCAGATAAATCGACTATTAGTGTAGCAATCTCTAAATTCGCTACTGGAGACCCCACTCGTTTTAGGTATGCCATTGTTCTATTGATTTTATCTTCTAGAGACTTACGTCTTGCTTCGATTGCCGCCTGCTCTTCTTTGTATATCGCAAGATTTTCTTCTGCGACAAGAGAAACTTCGTGATCAGGCGGAGGAATGTACAAATTTGTAGATTTCCTTTCAAATCGATAAGAGATGAATGTCGGCTCTTGAGCGTTAGTGAGGAAATTTGCTTGAAAAAAAGAAAATAAAAATACACCTACTACAGTTACAAACACTGTCATGTATCTGGAAAAGTGAATGTATTTATTCAAGTTTTTTTTATTACTAATTTTTATCAACCGCAAGAAGTATGTAGAGAATGAAATTCTAGAGAATCATTAATATATCAAATATGTCTAAGGCTTGCAATTAACCTGTTGGTGGGGAATAATGTATATTCATTTATTTACTAAACATCTTTATTATTCTTTAAAATATGAAAATTAAAACAGCGGTTATTACTGCGGCTGGATTCGGTACAAGATTTTTGCCGATAGTTAAGGAAATACCCAAAGAAATGTTACCTATTATTGACAAGCCTATAATCCAATATGTAGTTGAAGAATGTTTAGATGCACAATTAGAAAAGATTATTATTGTAGTTAGGAAAGGAAACAATGTGATTAATAATTACTTTCGGAAGTCTGTGCCCGAAGTGAGAGATTTGTTAGCTTCAGTGGGCAAGCAAGACAGATTTGAGGAAGTAGAAAGATTGATGGATTTTAAAGGGATAGAGATTATCGAGCAGAGGACTGACTTGCCCTATGGCAATGGATCTCCTGTGCTTTCCGCTCAGCCATATCTGCCTGAAGGGGAACCTTTTGCAGTCTTATTCGCAGATGACTTGGTATTATCTAAATCAATAAGTTGTATTGCACAACTTATACAGTATTATGAAAGTGATACTATGGATGGGGTAATAGGCATTCAGAGGATTCCTAAAGAAGAGGTTCATAAATACGGTATCATAAAGCCGAAAGAAGTAATTACTGAAACTCGGGGGCAAATTGATTCGATTGTGGAGAAACCAGCAACTGAAGACGCACCTAGCAATTTGACAATTTATGGAAGGTATATATTACCCTACCATGTATTAGATATACTCTCTGAAGTCCAGACGGGTTTAGACAATGAACTCTGGCTAAATGATGCCGTTCACAAGATTGCTCAAACTGGTAAATTTATGTACACAGAGACAGACGGAGAATGGCTAACAACTGGAGATCCGATTAATTATTTCCGAACTTTGGTGAAATACTATAAGTCTAACAACGTATATGGTGAAAAAGCCAACCAAATAATCGAAGAACTATCTCGCGAGTAAAGACTCCACCTGGTCTACAAACTTTTGAGAAGCAAGTGTATCTATCAAATTCATTGCCTGTGCTCTACTTGCGTTTATATCGCGGCCATTGAAATCGACCTTCTTTGAATGTGCTTCTAATGCTTTTATTAGTGCATTCTTTAAGTCGGCTGGCTGCAAATCGAGGGTTTGATTAAGAATATAGCCCAATCCAGAGTCTTTAACCATCTGTGCGTTTAAGTGTTGTTCATTGTGAGAAGTCCATGGGATAGGGATAAGAACTGCGAGTTTCCCAAGTGTGAGGATTTCTGCAATCGTATTGGCACCGGAACGAGAGAGAATAATATCGCACTGATTAATATATGAAGAGTATCTAGATTCTGAGCCAAATAAGTGGTCATTTACTATATATCTGTCTCGATAAATAGGCGACAGGGATGCTTGTGCCTGTTTTGCTTTCTCAAAGTCATGAGTAATTGTAGAGTTGCCAGTGAGATGTATTATATTCGCGTGCTCTAAAATATATGGCAGAATCTCGAGTAGCCTCCAATTAATTGTATTTGATCCTTGGTTCCCTCCTACTACAAATACAACTGGCAGATCGTTATTAAAAACTCTATTTGAATTCTTATTGGCTAAAATATTTCCCCTTAATGGAAGTCCCACAAGTATTGTCTTCTTAGGGGGGAAGTATTTCTTAGACTGCTCCCAAGAAATTAAAACAATGTCAGCAAATTTAGCGATAATTTTATTAGTTGTACCGGTTACGATTGTTTGCTCATGTGTAATTATCTTTTTCCTGAATACTTTTGCTGCAATAACCATAGGGAGGGCCAGATAACCTCCGAAGGACAGAATTAAATCAGGTTGGTATATAAGGACTATTATAAGTGATTTAATAAAACCCAGTGGAATTAATACAAGATTATAAATGCCTGGAATTATAGTTTTGAGTGTATACTTCCGCCATAGTTTCCCGGCTTTTAACTCAATAAATTTTATATTCAAGTTCTTTATTAGTTGATACTCTGGAGAAGTGTTTTTATTCCCTGTCTGTGAATATTTGCTCCCCACCCAAATAATACTATCGTATTTCCTCCTTTCTAATTCCTCTAAGACAGCCAATGCTGGCGTCAGATGGCCTCCAACTATTGCTATTTTATTTTCGACTAGATTTTTCATTTAATGTTTTCCCAAGTAATAAGAATATAGCATGTAGAAAAACATTCGCAATACTGACAATAATGAATAATTCATAGAATATCTGTTCCGGGAAGATTTTTATCAAATTTGATGTAGCCGGATTTAAAAGCCAATAATTGTTTATGAAAATTATGCGATGAAATAACACAAAGAAATCATTGAAAAAAGAGACTACCAGTAAAGTGAAAACAGTAAAAAAGATTATATAGTAAAGGCTATATCTGGAAAGTATTTTGATATTCTTCCTATAACTATTTATTCGGATTGCTAAGTCGAGAATGAAAACAATTGTAGTTATTAATAGCGCAATAAAGATATTACGTACATCTTGAAGATGTATTGTATCTTCTTTTGAGAAAAAACGGATGTCGATATTCCTCCTTGATAGGAATACGTAGTCGATTACCTCTTCAAACTTCTCATTTACCTTATCTCTTGGAATATTTATCTGACTGAATTCAGAGTACACTCCCAATTTCTCAAAGCGCATAAAATAATAAGGCTTAAATCCAAAGACTAGAAGCGCAGGTAATATTAAAAATACAAAAGAAATATTTACCCAAAGAAAAAGGACCTTTATTTTTAATCGAACATCTGTGTAATCCAATTTTTAGGATTTATGGATAATTTCTTCTTTCGTTGGCGCTTAACATGTGGTTCTCTTCTTGACCTTGTATGTGTTCTCATATCCCCCACTCTACTTACATTTAGCAAAAGACCAATTGCTGTTAAGTTAACGATAGTCGAACTCCCCCCGTAGCTAATAAATGGCAATGTATTTCCATTAATGGGAATCAAGGCCACATTCGAGGCGATATGTAAAGTGGCCTGGAGAGTTATCCAGATTGTTATTGAAATGGCAATCAGAAATCCCAGCTTATCCTGTGCTTTGCGGGCCACAGCGAAACCTCTATACATCAATGCAAAAAAAGCTGAAATCAATATGAGACAACCAATAAGGCCAAATTCTTCTGCAAATATTGCGAAAATAGTATCGCTAAAAGCAGTTTCTCCCAGATAGTGAAATTTTTGCCGGGACTCTCCAAATCCAACTCCAAACAATCCTCCTGAAGCTACTG
>CAYVIR010000041.1:0-568 GCA_964451645.1 uncultured Candidatus Saccharibacteria bacterium
ACACTTTCCGGAGGAGAAGCACAGAGGATAAAACTCTCAAGTGAACTAAGTAAAAGGGGCACTGGAAGGACCTTGTACATTTTGGATGAGCCGACTACCGGACTTCATTTTGAAGATTTGAAAAAATTATTGGTTGTTCTTCATTCATTAGTATTAAAAGGGAATAGCGTATTGGTAGTTGAACATAATTTAGATCTGATTAAAACTGCTGACTGGATAATTGACCTGGGACCGGAGGGAGGAGATAGGGGAGGGGAAATTATTACTGAAGGAACTCCGGAAGAAATATCTTCAGTTGAAATTAGCTATACCGGCCAGTGGCTTAAGAATCATATTTAAATTCAAGGTCTGCAAGTATTTTCTATAGCATATCTACCTGCGAAACTTACAAAGTCACTAATATCGATAAAGTAATTTCTGTCTGTATCTTTCCCACCACACACACCAAAATCACTTGCACTATCCGTGCAATCATTTAGATATACTTCAGCAAAAGCCACAAAATCTATCAAATCGAACGTTGAGTTATTGTCAACATCCGCTCTTCCACATGCTATACCACTTCTGC
>CAYVIR010000041.1:578-5846 GCA_964451645.1 uncultured Candidatus Saccharibacteria bacterium
AGGAGTTAGTGTTGGAGAAGAAAAGGGTGTTTGCATAGGTGTAGAAGTGACGCTTGGAGATGGAGTTGTCAGGGGTACAGGAGTTGGTGAATTCCCAAGAGAGGGGGTAATTTTAGGTGTCGGAGACACATCCGGAGTAGGGGTATTGTCAACCGACGATGTAGATGTATTCTCATAAAGCCATACTTTCTGATTTAACCACCCAATAGATAAAATATCCAAGTCGCCGTCTTCATCGATATCATGTAATTGCGTTCCATTGTGATGATCAATATTCTCTTCAGAGTCAGAGTCAATGATATGGGGGTCCCAGTCTGAAGCATTATTTTTATTCTCTAAAATAATTACACGATTATTAGGATCACCTTTGTGTTCGCCAAGAACTACATCAAAGTCGCCATCCATATCTATATCTCCATAATCCATACTAAAGCCTTCTCCCAGAATATTGTATATTTCCCGTCTATTCCATGATTCATTGGGATTTGTTTCTAACTCACCGGAGTTCTCATAAAACAATATCTTTGTTCCCTTTTCTAACCCTACTATGGCATCTAAGTCCCCGTCATCATCAAAATCATCTAAGATATTACGATCCGGCAAAGCGTCCGTGTCAAGATTCTCCAGGGAGGCATCCACAACATGCTGGGTCCAGTTAGATATTTGGCCATTATTTCTCACCCATTTGGTTCCTTGAAATAGATCTTCATCACCATCGTCATCAATATCCCCAACCGACAAATCCTCATTTTGACTGATTATATTGTTTTGTGTAGTTAACGCCCATACGTCAGTTGCCCCATTTAATTTATAGAAATGCAACTCATGATCTACCGGCCTATGCCATGAGACAGCTAAATACTCATCATTCCCCACAATTACTTTTTCTACGTCTTGTGTAAAATCCCCTTCATTTGGATCATCAATGTTGTCTAACAAATTATAGTCATTTCCGACCTTCCTAGCCCACACCAAATCATGCGCATTGTGGGTTGTCCCTCTTGTTCCTAATAAATCCAGGCCACCTCCATCATCGTAATCCCCAGCTACTATAAAATTATCAAGGCCACTGGGTAGATTATTTCTCTGCCACGTAGTAGATATATTGGCAGGTTGTTTCCACCAGTAACTTCCACTTATAATATCCTTTTTCTCATCTCCATCCATATCGAGCGCAGTCACAGCCAGCATTTTTCTGTCGACATCCCCTGAGATCAGATATTTCTGCCAACTATCCAAGGATCCTTCCACTACAGTGGGTGTGATACTGGCAATTATCTCTCCCTCTTGTAACCAAACATCGACTCGTGGTGTGTCCCAGTTATATGGTTTCCCTAAGATATCTATATCTCCATCTCCATCAAGATCGGCTATTTTTCCTTCATGGACACCTATTCCTGTGGATACAATAGTAGTTTGGAAACTTCCTGATCCATCGCCATACAGTATTCGGACTTTAGAATCTGGATTTTCTCCATTCAAACGCATCTCCGCGGAGAAAATATCCTGATAACCGTCATTGTTGATGTCCTGTATTTCTAATGAATGGCCATTAACTACGTCAAACAACTTGGTTTTATTCCATGTGGAATTTTCCCATGTATATATATCCGCAGTCCCAGATTGATCACCGGCACTGAAGACGACTTCTGGGCGGCCTCCTTCCTTCAATTGCCCTGCTGCCACACGTGTAAAAGCGCGACTATCGTCAATAACATGGGGCGTAAAATTCATACCTGAGGTATGTTCAAACCATAGCCCTGCTCCTACAATATCGAGCTTCTGATTGTTATCGATATCTATCAAAGAGAGCCCTTCATGTTTATCAGTAGCATCATAAATTTTAATGATACTCCACTCATCTACTAATTGCGGGTTTTCCGGTATTTCGGCCATATACAAACCTGGGTTGGATCCCTTTTGATTCCAAAATACTAATTCTGCTACGCCATCGCCATCTACATCACCGAACATTTGATCGTGATGTTTATTGGCCCCACTATTTTTCAAGGTGTGTGACTCCCAATTTGTACCTTGAGAATACTCGGGATATGGATTTTCCCACCAATATATTTTATTACTCCCGTTGTCACCTCCAAACGAAATATCTAAATCACCATCTTGATCTATGTCATAAAAATCGCCTCCTGCCTCCAAACTTAGATTTCTATCATCTATCACATACTGTTGCCAGCCGGAGTTTGTCCTTTTAAACCAAACTACTGAATTAATGGCATCACGTGAAGCTATTACAAAGTCGTTGAGCCCATCTTTGTCAATGTCCATTACTAGACTAGCCGTTTGATCTTCCGATCCCAAAGGCGTTGGGATTTCTCCCTGTTTGCTGGATAAATGATTCCAACTTACTTCCGCTTTACTATCAGGTATATATGTTCTTCTTCCCAAAGAAAATATACCCACCATAACTGAGCCCACTAGCAGAACTATGACTAGCACTGTCAACAATCTTTTATCAGGAATAGTTTTGACCACTGTTTCTTATTGATTAATTTGACAAGAATTTGTTGGGATATAGCGTGATGCAAAGCTGACAAAGTCTTCAAGCTCAATCTTGCCAGTCCTATCGGCATCTTTACCTCCGCAAATACCAAAGTTTTGTGAAGAATCATTACAATGTCTTTGATAAAGTGCAGCAAATTCAATAAAATCACTCATATCAAATATATTGTCATTATTAACATCAGCTCTTCCGCATGCCACTGCCCCAGTAATTTGTGAAGGTGTCGGAGATATATACCGTGTCACGGAAGGTGTGTATCCGGGAGTAGCAGAAGCGGTAGGAGTAGCCGACACATGTGGAGTATCTGCCACACCAGGCGTTGGAGTGAGTGTGGGAGTTTCTTCCACGTTTGGGGTCGCGGTAGGGGAAGGAGTTATTTCTGTACCAAATGTAGGAGTAGGCGTAATGGATGATGTCAATTCAGGAGTAGCTGTTGGTGCGACTGTTGCTGAAGGGGTAATTAACGGGGTAGGCGTACCTGTAACAGTATACTCACCGGCTCTTACAATCAACATAGGTCCTGGCCACGAACCCTCAATTGCATGGTCTTGAGTATTCGCATTTATCCATACCTTCCCGTCGTTTAAGCCATTTCCTACAACTAAATCATTAAGCGGCACATTATAAAAAGACTGGTGGAAACCATGATTCGCAGCCTGAAAGTGTGAAGAGTAGTCATTATATCCCCACTCGTAGTTATGGCCATTCCATGTCCTCCAAAACATCGATGCTTCAGTAGCCGAGTCTATAAAACTCGCATCCGCAGATGGAATTCGGACCCTGGCACTGTCATCAGGCTGGCCACTCCTTGAAGCGTACCTTTCCGGAATATCTGACGCAGTATACATTTTCACTGAGGCATCACCTCTATCGAGTGAAATGCCTGATTTTATTGGGGTTATATACCACATCTCGTTGCTAGCCTTTATTCTTGCGAGAATCTTTATCGCACCATTAGCCTGATCAGGAACATACCTTGTATCCCAGTCCACTGGGTAGTCCGGCCCAGTATTAGAAGTCCCAATATGTCCTGATATTTCAAATGAACCGGCAGTCTGTACATCTTTTAAAGAAAAATATGCCTCATGCCAATCTGTATAATACCCATCACCATCTACATCCACTCCTTTATAATATCCAATATAATTTACTTCCTCTATTGTGAGACCTGCTGGCATATTAATATCTTTAAGTTTTATAGTTGGGTCTTCGTTTACGGTAGAAGGGACGTCTATTTCAGCTGTAATATGTGGGCGAGATTGAGGATTAAAATACATACGTATAAGACCAGACGTCCATCCCCATTGCCAAAATCCACCACCTTGACCATCTCCTACGTATCCCTCGAGAGTATTGTTGCCAGGAACCAAGTCCTCTTTATCTAAAACAACGAGTGTATTGTCATGGTGGTAATACATATTGGGACGTGTGTCCGGAAGAGTCTCAATATCTGGAACTACATATTTAAAGTTATTTGGATGATTATTCTGTTCGTCATTTAGTGCAACATTTAAGTTAAACTTCTCATTTCGATTCCCATCATGTCCTCCCCATCGGTCAATCAAAAACTCAGTTTTAATATTGTCAGAGCCGATATCATCCGCAGTGATGCCATTTTCGCTGTAAGGTTCGGATATATACGATAAGGTGTCAAACTGAAGAATTATATTCGGAACCAAATATTCATCATTCGGATCATCGGGATCATCCGCACACTTTTCGTGGACACAAAGTGGATTATTTACTCTCCATCCACGTTTCCCCCCAGGCCATTTAAGCTTAACCTCCCTATACACTGCTCCCTCAATAGGATCTTCATTCGGAGGAGCCACTGTAGCTGAAGTATCCTCAAAGTCCCCCGTTCCAGAGTCTCTAAAAAAAGATATAAGGAGAATACTAGAGATAGAAAGGAATAACAGACCACCATAGAAGAACGCACGTGTTACTTTAAGATGATTGAAACCATTCAAAGTATTATTGATAAAAAATAACTTTGCTTAAAATATACCAAGAAGCAGAGGAATTGACAAAATTACAGGCTTTGAGTGAACTTTTTTATTTCAGCTAGCAAATCCTTATCATTTGATGCCAACAATATATTTGCCTTCAACCATCCTTCAACAAAGCCGCCATCTAAATATTCTCCAGTAGTAGGATAAACAGCAACAGGTGATTTAAGCGCAAGCTGAGTTAGGGTGTCAGTAATAAGCAATTCTTTATGTATTTCATTAAGTGTTTGATCTATGAGCGGGCCGAAAATTTCGTCGGTAAAGACATACTTGCTTATGTTGCATAAATCCGATGGTTCTTTGCCAATCTCTGGCTTTTCTACTATATTTATCAAATAAGAGAAATTATTTTCCGACCTAACTTGAGCTACACCATACTTATTCAATAATTCCTTCGGTCTTCTTACAAAGGAAGCTAACGCACTCGCCTTCGATGCAATAAAGTAATCGATCATTTTCTTCGTCTCTGAAGAACCATCCTTATTGTATATAAAATCATCCCCCATCAACATTATGAAAGCATCTTCATTTTCTACATAAGGTTTTGCCAATTTAAGTGGCGTAGCTGTCCCATACGGGTCATTTGCAGTTTGATTAATAAAAGTGAACTTTGCTTTTGTATGCAATTTAGATAATCCTTCATACTTATCCATCTTTCCCATTCTTTCTAAGTACTCTTTTACTTCATTGGCTTCTGAGAAATAGTGTCTAAGCTGCTGATCAGTATCTTTCACAACA
>CAYVIR010000041.1:5856-7322 GCA_964451645.1 uncultured Candidatus Saccharibacteria bacterium
TCACAACAAAAATGATTTCCTCGATTCCTGCTGCAATACAATCGTCAACCACATAATCAATCAATGGTTTATTTAATATTGGAAGCATTTCTTTCTGAATTGTCTTAGTAAGAGGAAAGAATCTAGTGCCGAACCCGGCAGCCGTGATGACAGCTTTTCTTATTTTCATAGAATTAATCTAATAAAGTACTTTTCTGGTGAAGTTTTGACTTAAAATTATTATCCCGGATTTCATAGTTATTATTAACTTTAATAAACTTGCCATCGGGAATATATCCTGAGACGTTCGCGCCTGAACTTATAAATGTATTTTTCCCAATGACTGTCCCGGGAGCCAAAATAACTCCCCCTGCAATCCTGCTGTCTTCTCCTATGATGGAGCCTAGTTTATCAAGGCCTGTCTCTTGCTGGCCATTTTTAAAGTTCCAGGCTATTTCCTTTTGATCAAATCGTCTGTTTGCAGTCTCAGAATGGCCTCCAAGTCTAGCCCTAGCACACATAATACTATCCCCCATGAAAGTATGATTCGAAATTTTAGCCCCGTTCATCATTAGAGAGTTCTTAATACCAGCCGTATAGCCTACAACACAATTATCCCCAATAATACTACCGGCCCTGATATGTGCATGTGAACCTATTTCTACGTTATTGCCAATATACACTGGCCCTTCAATAACTACAAAACTCCCTATAACGCAATTTTCACCAATAGATACCATCCCATTTACCACTCCATTTGGAACTTTTGTGGAACTACTTTTAAGGTTGTTTTCAAGAATACTCCTAAATTTACCAGTAATTAGATACCAATCATCGCTTTCCAAATACTCTCGTAGGAATGCAGGAATTGGAAGGGATGTGAAGAGTTCATTCATAATCTTTAACTTAATAACTTCTCAGAAAGTGATGATAATTCTCTGCCGGCATTCTCCAAATACTCCTCATTGACGGCCTCTATCATGATTCTTAATTTATTCTCTGTGCCCGAATACCTTGCGTACACTCTTCCTTGTCCACTAAACTTGTCTTCCCATTTCTTAACCAATAATTGGAATTCCTCCAATTCTTCTAAGGGTGTTTTCTTCGCTATTTCGATATTAAATACCTTTTGTGGATATTTTTCAAAGGTATAGGCCAATTCAGACAACGACTTCTGTTTCTCTTTTAAGATACGCATTACCAATAAAGCAGTTAAGGTTCCATCCCCGACTTCAGTATAATCTGTAAACAGGAAGTGTCCCGTTTGCTCTCCCCCGAAGTTCAATCCCAGGTCCTTACATTTCCAGGCCACTGCTCTATCTCCATTTGTTACTTTGATAACTTTAATACCCGATTTAGTGAGATCGTCAACCAAAGCCTGATTGCTATATTCCGTAATTACAATAGAATCTTTCGCTAGCCTGCCGTGATCTTTCAGATTTTTCGCAACCATCGCCATAATATAATCACCGTCAATAATATTTCCT